>CAYVMM010000211.1:0-2736 GCA_964452535.1 uncultured Gammaproteobacteria bacterium
CTTAGCAATGGGGATGCTTTCTGCCCGGTCTTCGCCCTCCCGGGTCCGCTGGAGAACGGTGTCCTGTGGTGGATGGACCTTTTCGTGGGAGTAATCCAGATTGTAATGGAGCCCCCGATTCTCGGTTCGAGTTTGGGCAGAGCATAGGATCAGGTCAGCAACCAGGGCCAAGTGACGCAGTTCGATAAGGTCCTGCGTCACCTTGAAGCGGGCGTAATACTCTTCGATTTCTCCGCTGAGCATGTCCATACGCCGCTTGGCCCGAGCGAGGCGTTTGTTGGTACGAACGATGCCAACATAATCCCACATGAATTGCCGCAGCTCCGCCCAGTCGTGGGCGACGACGACCTGCTCGTCGGACTCGGTAACCTGGCTTGTGTCCCAAATGGGAAGGGAAGGGATCTGAGGAGTCCCCTCGGCAGCCAATCGTGGGGCTAGATCTTCAGCTACCGATGTGGCCATAACCGCCCCCTCGAGGAGAGAGTTACTGGCCAATCGGTTGGCCCCGTGGAGGCCTGTGCAGGCGGTCTCGCCGAGGGCATAGAGTCCTTCCAGGTCGGTTCGCCCCCGTAAGTCAGTGACTATGCCACCGCAGGTATAGTGGGCTGCGGGGACCACCGGAATGGGATCGGCCGCCATGTCGATGCCGAATTCGCGCAGGCGCGCGCGGATGGTAGGGAAGTGACTCTCGATGAATGCAGACGACATCGAAGTCGCATCAAGATAGACACAATCGGCACCGCTTCGCTTCATCTCGTAATCGATAGCGCGCGCCACAATATCTCGGGGAGCAAGCTCAGCCCGTTTATCATGTCGGGGCAAGAAACGATCGCCGTTCTCCAGGAGCAGGAGGCCCCCTTCGCCGCGAACGGCCTCGGAGATCAGGAACGATTTGGCCTGAGGATGGTAAAGACAGGTCGGATGGAACTGGACGAACTCCAAATTGGCTACTCGGCAGCCCGCCCGATAGGCCATGGCGATACCGTCTCCCGTCGCCGTGTCCGGGTTCGAAGTGTAGAGATAAACCTTGCCTGCCCCGCCAGTGGCCAGGAGGGTAAAGCGGGCGCCAAAGGCGGTGACTTCACCAGTGACTGAATGAAGGGCATAGGCCCCCCAGCACCGGTCCCTTACGCCCTGGCTCGGGTTCAGCTCGTCATCAGTCAGGAGGTGGATCGCTACCCGATGATCAAGGAGCCGGATATTGGGTTGACGTTGAGCGGCCTCCACTAGGGTGGTTTCCACCGCCTTTCCTGTGGCGTCGGCAGCATGGAGGATCCGGCGCTGGCTGTGGCCGCCTTCCCGCGTTAGATGGAAACGGGGCATCGGGCCTTCTTTACCGGATTCCCGGCTAAAGGGGACCCCCATCCCAACCAGGCGATGGATGGCCTCAGGTGCTCTGCGGACGATGTAATCCACTACTTTCCGGTGGCAGAGGCCCGCCCCAGCATCCAGGGTATCTGCAATATGGGACTCGAACGAATCCCTTGGGTCCAGCACAGCGGCTATGCCTCCCTGGGCATACAGGGTGTTGGACTCCCCCAGAGGGCCCTTTGTAAGCACTGTCACTCGGTAATCCGAGCTGAGGGCCAGGGCGACGGAGAGCCCCGCAATGCCAGCCCCCAAGATTAGAACGTCACTGTAATCCGCCTCAGAGGAAGGGTAAATATCCATGCTTGGGCCTCTTCGCGCTAAAAGACCAAAAAAGAATCCCTGATTACTTATCAGCTTCAGTCCCGGTTACAAGCCTGTTAGGCTGAACCAAGAACATATTGAGAACGTTTGGGGGTTCAGCCATAGCCCAGAATCCGATCCCGTTCCAGCAAGGCCTCAGCCTGCCCGCCTTTCTGGAACGGTATGGCACCGAGGAGCCATGCCGGCAGGCCGTGTTCCCGATGCGCTGGCCCGACGGCTTTGTCTGTTCCGAGTGCGGCCACGACCGCTACTGTCTCATCCAGCGCCATCACCGGTACCAGTGCAACCGCTGCGGCCACCAGACCTCGCTGACCGTGGGCACGGTTTTCGAACAGACCAAACTCCGCTGCGGACCGGGTTCCTGGCCATGTACCTGCTCACGCAGAACAAGCAAGGGATTTCCGCGTTACAGCTCAGCCGCGATCTGGGCGTTAACGACAACACCGCCTGGTCCCTGAAGCACAAGCTGGCCCAGGTCCTGTTCGAGCGCCAGCAGGGTAAGACCCTGACCGGGCGCGTCGAAATGGATGCCGCCTATCTCGGCGGCGAACGGGCCGGCATCCGGGGCCGGGGGTCCCCGAACAAAGGCCCGCTCAAAGCGGCGGTGGCGACCCGTGAGGGACGGCCCGGGTATCTCCCAATGCGCCGCATCGAGGGCTTCTCCCGCAGGGCGCTGGCATTACGCCACCACCAGTCTGGCCGAGCACACGCGGGTGCTCAGCGATGGCCTGTCCGGCTTCGCCGGCATCGCCCAGGCAGGCCGAGCCCACGAGGCCCCCATCACCGGCAGCGGCCGGCAGGCGGCCCAGCATCCGAACTTCCGCTGGGTGAACACCGTGCTCGGTAACATGAAAACGCCCTAAGGGGTACTTACCACGTCGTCAGCCTCAAGCATGCGCCGCGGTATCTTGCGGAATTCGAGTCCCGCTTCAACCGGCGCTTCAATCTCCCCCGCATGGTGGAGAGCCGGGCGCGAGCCGCTGTTCAGACGCCACCTATGCCGTATCGGTTCCTGAAGATGGCTGAGTTACCCGGGTAATCAGG
>CAYVMM010000212.1:0-2726 GCA_964452535.1 uncultured Gammaproteobacteria bacterium
CGGTGGCGGCCCCAACAACAGCACCATCCACGGCGATGCCTATTTGCTCGCTGCCGGCAGCGACAGCCCCGCCCTGGCCCGCCCCTTAGGGCTTCGGCTGCCCATCTACCCCGTTAAGGGCTATTCCATCACCTTCCCCATTAACGGGATGCGAGGGGTGCCAGAGGTGCCGCTTATCGACAGCCAGAGGCGGATCGTCCTAACCCGTCTGGGCAGGCGCTTTCGAGTGGCCGGTTTCGCCGATCTGACGGGCTTCGATAAGACCCCTCATCCCAAGCGCATAAAGGACTTACAACGGGAATTGGCCGGGCTTTTTCCGACCCTGGCCAATCGAATCGACTTCGCCCAGGCCGAGCCTTGGGCCGGGCTTCGCCCCATGACCGCGGACGGATGCCCCCTCCTCGGCGAGTGCCCTGTCAGGAAGCTCTATTTGGCAACAGGGGGAGGCCATCTCGGGTGGACCATGGCGACAGGGGCCGGCCGGGTAATCGCTGACCTCTTGACGGATCAATCACCGGAGATCGAACTGACCGGGCTCACCTACGCGCGCTTCCAGTCCGCCAGCCATTACTAAGCAAGACAAACGCGTTGTCTCGCCGGCTTAAGGTCGAGTAACGCGTGACTCGCTCCAGGGGGGAACCCACCCCGCCACTCAACCGATCCCGAGGATTGAGCAAAGTTACCGGTTGTCAAAACCGCTCACTTTGGGTATCAAATCCGATGGGAAAGCCTTGGAGGATCCTTGTGCAGACAAGCCTCCGGCAGGAATTGATTCAATGACAGCGGGACTTGAAATGCCCTCAAAGCCGATCCTGAGGAGGGGCCTATGTGGCCAAGACTATTCAGATGGGGGATCTTGTTAATCCTAGCTCTACTAACTGGCTCGGTATCTGCCAAGGAAGAAAACCTAAGCTATAAGGAGTACACCAACCTAGGCTATTCTCAGCTCAAGGACAAATATTTAAGCGATCATCCCGGCAAGGGCAAATACGGCGACCTTTGGGAGCCCATACCGATCCAATCTTACTGGGATCCCATCGATTTTTATGAGCCGCCTCAGACCGTTAAGACCGAGGTCTCACGTGGGCAATGCCTCACTTGCCACAAGGCGATTAATCCGGGGTTGGTAAAGGCCTGGCAGGAAAGCGCCCATGCCAATCTGGAACAGCTCCGCAACCTATCCGATCAAAATCCTCGCGCCTACAAAAAAGACCGCCTCGCTCAGGTGGAGGCCAATCTCGTTAAACGGGACGTACTGAATAAGGGAGAAAAGCTGAGCCAAGTCGGCTGTATCGATTGTCACGGCGGCCCCGGTAAGGAGAGTATTAAGCACAACAAAGATCTCAAAATGCCCAATCGGGCCGCTTGCGGGACGTGCCACACGAAGCAGTTCGCTGAGGCGGAATCGGAAAAGCTCCAAGACTGGCCGCAGGACCAATGGGGCCAGGGGCATCCTTCCCATGCGGTGGACTGGGAGGCCAACATTGAAAACAAGGTCTGGGCCGGCATGCCGCAGAGGGAAGTTGCCCAAGGCTGCGACATGTGCCATTACCAGCAGCAGAAATGCGACGGCTGCCATACACGGCATGAATTCTCGGTCGTCGAGGCCCGCAAGCCCGAAGCGTGCAGTACCTGCCACAACGGGGTCGACCACAACGAGTTTGAAAATTACATGCTATCCAAGCATGGCACGATCTACAGGACCACCGGCAAGGCGGAATGGAACTTTCAGGTTCCGCTCAAGAAAGCCATTAAGGAAGGCAATTACACCGCGCCGACGTGTCAGTACTGCCACTTTGAATTTAAGGGGCAGTTCTCCCATAATCTGGTGCGCAAGGTTCGGTGGGGCTTCAATCCCCAGACCAAGATTGCCGAGAACCTAGACCACCCCTGGTTTAAGAAGCGCTTGGATGCCTGGGTCCGCACCTGCCAAAACTGCCATTCGCCGCGGTTCGCAAGGCGGTACCTCAAGACGGCTGACAAAGGCACAATCCAAGGGCTTGAGGTTAAGGAAGAAGCCGAAAACGTGCTCAAGTCTTTGTACGAAGACGGGCTCTTGGTGGGCCAAGCCAACAACCGGCCTACGCCGCCTGAACCCATCGAAGATGGGCCTGGCAAATTCTTCCAGCTCTTCTGGGCTCGGGATAATAACCCCAGCGAGATCGAGCGAATCTTCGCTGACATGTGGGAGCACGACCTCATCAAGCACTATAAGGGGCTGTTCCACATGAATCCGGGTGGGTTTACCTACACAGAAGGCTGGTCTCCCCTCTTGCGGGATTACACCAAGATCCAGGATGAAGCGACCCGTCTCCGGGAAGCCGCCCAAGACGAAGGGACTGCCGGCCCAACGAGCGACAGCCGCAGGCTGATCTCAACGCCCAGCCAGGCGACGCTCATCGATGGCGGCAACCTTCGCGTGTGGGGAGCCGCCTTGATGGTCCTGGGACTGGGTCTGCTTGTTGGCTTGGTGCTGTTTCGGCTAATCGACCGCAAGTCCTAAGGCATGGCTGGGAAGACAAGACAGGCCCGGTTGTGGCTTATGGGCACCGTCCTCCTCGTGGGGGGCGGTGCCTTACTTTTGGGCGGGGTGATACTCGAAGCGCTCAACCAGCCTCGCATCAAAAAGCAAAAGGCAACCGAGATCGAGCTCCAAGGCGCCTTCCGCCCCCATTCCGTCCAACGCTACACCTTGCAATTCGATAGCCAGCCCCCTTTCCGCTTAC
>CAYVMM010000213.1:0-2721 GCA_964452535.1 uncultured Gammaproteobacteria bacterium
CCCCTTGCTTCCTGGACGGCGACCTTGGCCGGCGGATTCCAGGCAGAGGCGATACGGGATTGGGCCCGGACCCATCTGGAGGGGGCCCGCCTGCAGGAGCCGGAAAAGCAGTCCCCGCTCAAGGTGAGCTTTTACATCAGCGCGGAACAGGTCCAGCCCGCGATGCAAGAGCGCCTCCAGGAAGCCCTTGCCACGGCAGGCTATGAGGCCCGGGTCATCGTTTCTTTCGATGAAGTGGAAGAGGTGGGACTGGTCGATTTCCTCGCGCCGGGATCGGACAAGGCCCAAGCCTTGGCCTTCCTGGGCCAGGAGCGGGATGTCCCTCGCGAACGGATCTTGTTCGCCGGTGACAGTGGCAACGACGCCGATGCCCTGCTATCGGGGGTCTGCGGTGTCCTGGTGGGTAATGCCACCGATGCCGTTCGAGAGCAGCTGCGCAAGGCCCTGGCCGATTACCCCGAGGCCCGGATCCATTTCGCGCGTCGGAATTACGCTGCTGGCATCCTGGAGGGCATGAGCTACTACGGCTGGCCCTTGTCCCATTCGGGAGGATAAGCCAATCTTGCGGATTGCCTTTGTCAGCCCCCATAGCGATCCCCTCGCCGAGCTGGGCGAGCCGGATTCGGGCGGCCAGTGCGTCTATGAGAGGCAGCTGGCTGCCACTCTGGCAAGTCTCGGAGAAGATCGGGTCCGGGTCTATACCCGGCGATGGGGGGGTAAGGCGCCCTACCGAGCGATCGCCGATGATTCGGCGGTTCTACGGGTTGAGGCCGGGGGGGAGGGCTTTGTGCGCAAGGAGGATATGGGTCCGATCCTGCCCGCCTTTATCGAGGAAATGTGGCGTCGGGACGGGCAGTGGCTTGATCAGGCCGCCCTCTTCCATGGCCATTATTGGGACGGCGGCGCTGGGGCCTTGATGGCGAGTCTGCGCACAGGCCGACCTTTGGTCTTTACTTCCCATTCCCTGGGGCGGGAGAAGCGCGATCGGGTGCCCGAGGACGGAACCCTCAACTACGCCTTGCGCATCGCCAACGAGCACCGAATCTTGGCGGCTGCCGACGGTGTCATCGCCCTTAGCCAAGTGGAAAAGGGCATCCTGAGCCAGCGCTATGGGGTCGAGGAAGCCAAGATCGCCGTGGTCCCCGCAGGCGTGGATACGACCACCTACCGCCCCACAGGGGACCCGGCAACGTTACGGGCTCGCTATGGGCTCGAGGCGCACGAGCGGTTAGTGCTTACAGTGGGGCGACTGGATCCGCGCAAGGGCTATGACCTCTTTATCAAGGCGCTACCCGAGGCCATTCGGCAGTTGAACGAGCGAGGGGTTCAGGCCCGATTCCTGGTCCCCGGTGGGGGCAAGGAGCTCAATGAGAACGAAGCCCGGGTCCGAGAGCAGATGGAAGCGTTGATCCGGCAATACGGGCTCGAGGAGCGGGTGGTGCGCTTTCCCCACTTAGCCTTCGACGAGCTCCTGGCCCACTACACGGCCGCTGATTTGTTTGTCTTGCCGTCCCCCTATGAGCCCTTCGGGCTAGTGGCTGTGGAGGCCATGGCGTGCGGAACGCCGGTGCTAGCTACCTGTCACGGGGGGCCAACGGAAATTGTAACCCGGGGGGTCGATGGGGAGCTGGTGGATCCTCAGGATAAGCAGGCCTTCGGAGCAGCCCTGGCCCATATGCTCGGCGATGACGCGCGTTTAAAGGCCATGGGGGAGCGGGCGCAGGCCAAAGCCCGTGAGGTCTACGATTGGACCTCGGTAGCTCAATCGATCCGGGAGGTCTATCAGCGGGTTATCGACCAGGCGCCCTGCTGACCGGCCGGCATGGACGAGGGTTCGGGTTCCCTTGAGCCAACCAGAGGGGGAGTGGCGATTGTTGCAAGGAGGCGGGCTCATCCCGGCTTCGAGGATTGAGCGGGAATCCGATAGATGGAGAGGTACATCCCCTGCTCACTCTGGTAGACGAGGCTCAGGCCGCCGGGAAGTGGCTTCTTGAGGGAGTCCACAAAGGGGAGAAGGCGAACCAAGAGCGCCTGCTGGCCTGCCTTCGATTGGGGGGCCCAGGCCTGGTAGTAATCCCCTTGTCGACGCACCAAGTAATTCCCTTGCCCCACCCCCTGAGCCCAGCTCTTAACCCGACCAATGGTCCCATGGAGGTCCCCTGTGGCGGGGAAGCGTTTGAAGGCTAGGGGAAGAGGCTGGCCTCCCTGATTAACCAATTCGCTTTGACGCAGCAAGAGGTCGCTCGTAACGGCCAGATAGAGCGATCGCTCCCCATCGAAGTGCTCCCGGATTGCTGCGACTGCCTTATCGGCGTCCATGGTCAGCCAGCGAGCCAACTGCTCTTGGCGGGCATCCTGGCTGGCACTGGGGGCTGACAGCTCCGCCTGCAGGGCTTCCCAAATGGGTGACGGGAAGGCGTGCTCGGAAGGCGTATGGATCCAAGCCTCGCGGCCGCTTAGGAAATGGATGCGTTGGCCGGTGTCCCACCAGCTTAGGAACAGGGCCTGCTGCGAAGTATGCTCGCCGATGACTTGGGCCGCTTCCTGCCAGATCGATCGGAGCCGAGCCCCTTCCCTTCCTGGCAGGACGGATTGGCCGTCTCCCTGGGTGGGTGGAAAGATCGCTTGGCGCGACCGGCCTTCGGCGTCCTCATAACGGGCAAGCAGTAAGCGGAAAGGGGGCTGGCTATCGAATTGCAAGGTGTAGCGTTGGACGGAATG
>CAYVMM010000214.1:0-1261 GCA_964452535.1 uncultured Gammaproteobacteria bacterium
TAGGCCACGGTAACTCGGTCATCAAGCTTCATTAGGCCCCCGGCATAAAAATGCGATCTCCCGCAGCTTGACACGTACAATTCGACCAAGCACTTGATATAAGTCGATAAAATCTATTCGCTTTTATTTCGCGCCCCCAAGAACTTTTCGAAAGAACGCGACCCGAAATAATAAGCGCCGATTGCCCCAGCCAGATAAGAAAGGGGGGTCATGAGCTGTTCGATGACCGTTTGGATTTGTGCGTTGCTTTGCTCTCCAAACCCGCTAGCTACGAACAGACCCATAACGACAAAATAGAAGAGGAAAAAGCCTCCAGTGATCGCTTTGCGCATTTCCCCTTTCTCAAAATTGGGGTCTTTGGAAGTGGCGTTCACTAGCACCAGGATGCCAATAAAGCTCACAATACCGACGCCGCAAAGCGACCAATAGAGCAATTCCGGGACCAAGCCCCCCACGGCCAATATGGCCAGATTGGCCGCTGCCGTAGCCAGTGCCAACCGGCGCGCATAGCGCCGATCGGCTTCCGTGGACTCGCCCTCTGGAGCGTGAGCAACCGCTTGCTGGGAATCCGGTGATTGTTGCCGTCGGGAATCGCTCATCAAGGCGCCCCTAAAGACAGGTTGCGTCAAACGTTTAAACCGAGACCCGAGGGGTGCGAGCGCCGCTGAAGCGCTCGCACCCAACCGTTTAGCGTGGAATATCGGAACTCGGGTGGAACGAGAAGATGGCGTTGTCGTGGAAGAGCGGATCGAACTGGTAGAACAACTGAGCGCTCGCCCGCGGGGCCTCAATGTTGGCTTCGATCGCGCTCTGGGCCGGAATGGGACGCCCGTGCAGATACGTCTTGTCCACCCAGTAGGCCACCCCGTCAGCCCGATCGCCGTCCGGGTCTTCCAATCGCCCCGTTTGGGGGTGGATGGCCAAAAAGGGCGCCCAAGCGGGGGTTGGTGGAATAATATCGCCGCCCTGCGCTTCCGGATCATCCCTTACATCCGGCTCGTTCCTTAGAAACTCCGGATATTGATCCGGTAACTGGTCTCGGATGTTGGGATTGGGATGGGCGTACGGCCCCTCATCGGGCATGTTAGCCACGCCGAACCCTTCGGTCTCTTTGCCGATGCGGAGGCCCACTTGGCCGTCCGCGTCTTTGAGCGGATCGCCCGGGCGAATGCCGGAATGACTGCGCTCGGGGTTGAGCGGGTCCTCATCTTGGCTGCTCTCAGGGCGCCCGAAACCGGCCCGAATCGGCTCAGGGGGGTCG
>CAYVMM010000214.1:1271-2699 GCA_964452535.1 uncultured Gammaproteobacteria bacterium
CCGTTCGCGCTTTGAACAAACCGATAGCCGGTTTTGACTTGCCCCAGCTGATCGGTAAACGGTTGCAGTTGCTCGCGATCGCGCTGGCGCGGGAACACGGCGCTTTGCTGCAGGACCCCGCGATGGGGGACGTACCCCCAGCCCGTTCGCCACTGCACCTCGATCACCTTGGGGACCCCGTAGGTGGGCTTGACGTTGAATTTCTCGAAGCTGAACTGGCCATTGTCGAACGTTTCCTTGATTGACTTGACCACCTGAGCACCGAAGTCGACGTTGCGGTAGTAGTGCGTGTGACTGTCGAGGTTGATGGCCTTGACTTTGGTAACACTGCCCTGCTCGAAATCGCGAAAGGCCGACCCCTTCCGGCCTTCCGTATTCACAGGAGCGGCCGCGCTCAGCCCGTAAAGCTCGTTGTTCAGGTAGACGATCACGGCATCGTAGGGCCCCAGTTTGCCGTCAATGGGATCCACGCCGGGTTCGTCTTTGATTCGGTCCCACGCTTCGTCGGGGAGATTACGGAGGTTGCTGGCCAGATTCATCCATTGGCGAAAGCTCCCCCGAGGCGCCGCCTCGGGCTCGGTCAGCATGTCGGCGATGGCCGTGCCCGTTTCGCCTTCCAGCGCCGCTTGGGCCACCCGATACGCTTTTTTCTCAGGCGCCGCGTTCCCGATCTGGCCCAGCGTCAAATCGCGGTTGCGCTTGACAAACGAGTAGGAGCTCGGATTCCACTGCCTGCCGCTGCCGTCCTCGTCTTCAACGCCGTTCTCGGCCATCCGGGTAACGGGCTGAATGAACTGAATGCGGGGCGGATGCAGGCCCCATCCCCAGCTGTAAATGCCGCGCAAGTTCTGCAAAGGCGGGTAGCTGACGGTGAGCTCGCTCACGTGATGCGGCGGAAGCGAAGTGAAGGTGCTATCAACTCCGTGGAAAATCCGGGCCCCCGTCGCGTCGTTTAGCACCGTGGTCGGGGCCAGGTCTTCTTGCACGATCGAATAAACCCGCCACCGAATCTCGAGGGTGTCTTCTGGCTTGGCCTCCGGCGGGATCTGCATTAGAAACGTGTCCGTGTCGAAGTTTTGCCCGTACCAAATCACATTGACGGTCAGTTGCCAGACATCGTGGGGCTGACCGTCAATCGGGCTTTGTTGCGTCTTTCCCGTGCGCTCCAGTGCCTTCATCTTGTACTCGCCGGGAATGCGCCCTTCCGGCAACGGCGCGTTCTCATCCGCGGACGCGTTGTAGTTCAAAAGGGGAAAGCCATCGTAAAAGCGCCCTTGCGTTCGGCCCAACAGAATGGCCAACGCCTCCTCGGCCGCGCTTGGATCGGAGAGCGGTTGATTGCCCGCCTGTTGCGCCGCCCGCTCCAAGCGCCGCTTCGAGATCACGGCCGTGTCCACCGGCAATCCTCATATTACCATTTTCGTCGAC
>CAYVMM010000215.1:0-2698 GCA_964452535.1 uncultured Gammaproteobacteria bacterium
CCGTGCTCCATTTCACTCATCGCTTCGATCGGGTGGAGCACACCACGATGGCCTCTTTGGTGATCCCTCGCGATCGCATGGAAGGGGCACTGGCCCGGCTCCCGGCTGATCAGCGAAGCGCTTTGGAGCAGGCCGCTGAGCGCATTCGCGCCTTCCATCGGCGCCAGAAGGAATCCGGTTGGTCCGATACCGATGAGGAGGGGACTCTCCTTGGTCAGAAGGTAACCCCCTTGGACCGTGTCGGTGTCTACATCCCGGGAGGGACCGCCGCCTATCCCTCAACGGTGCTCATGAACGCGATCCCGGCCCAAGTGGCAGGAGTCGGGGAGATTGTCATGGCCGTGCCCAGCCCGGGGGGCGAGGTCCATGATCTCGTATTGGCTGCCGCGGCGGCGGCCGGAGTTGACATTGCCTATGCCATCGGCGGTGCCCAGGCAATTGGCGCTTTGGCCTTTGGAACCGGGACCGTGCCCGCGGTGGACAAGATCGTAGGCCCCGGCAACCGCTATGTAGCCACCGCCAAGCGCTTAGTATTTGGCCAAGTGGGCATCGACATGCTGGCCGGTCCCAGCGAGATCCTGGTGATCAGTGACGGCGAAACCGAGCCCGACTGGCTGGCCATGGACCTGCTCTCTCAGGCGGAGCATGACGAAGACGCCCAGGCCATCCTGATTAGCCCGGATCCGCAGTGCCTGGATCAAGTGGCCGCGAGCTTGCGCAGCCTGATCGAGACCTTGGATCGTGCCGAGATCGCCCGACGTTCCCTGGAAAGGCGAGGGGCCCTTATCCAATCTCAGGATTTGGAGGAGGCGGTTGTGGTGGCGAATCGTATTGCCCCGGAGCATTTGGAGTTAGCAGTAGCCGATCCCTGGTCCCTCGCTGATCGGGTTCGCCACGCGGGGGCGATCTTCCTGGGGCCGTATACCTCGGAGGTCATGGGCGATTATGTGGCGGGACCCAACCATGTCCTCCCGACCAATGGTACTGCCCGGTTCAGTTCGCCACTGGGCGTCTACGACTTTATCAAGCGGACTAGCCTCATCGGTTGTAGCCCCGAGTCTGCTCGCGGCCTTGGACGGACAGCTTCCGTTCTGGCCCGTGCCGAAGGCCTAACCGCCCATGCCTTTTCCGCCGAGTACCGGGTTCGGGCGGAGCCCTCGGGAGGCGAGTCGTGACCGAGCGCAAGGCGGAGATCCATCGCGCCACCGCCGAGACCGATGTTCGTTTGAGCCTGAACCTCGATGGCTCGGGCCAAGCGGACAATGCCACCGGTGTTCCCTTCCTCGACCATATGCTCGATCAGGTTGTGCGTCATGGTGGCTTGGATCTAACCCTTGCAGCCTCGGGAGACTTGGCCGTGGATGCCCACCACACTGTGGAGGATGTGGGGATTGCCCTTGGGCAGGGGATAACCGAAGCGGTTGGGGAAAAACGGGGACTTTACCGCTACGGGCATGCCTATTGTCCATTGGACGAGGCATTGTCCCGGGCCGTTGTGGATCTGTCCGGACGTCCTGGGCTGGAATACCATCTGACATTCCACCGGGACCGCATCGGCAATTTCGATGTGGACCTGATCCGGGAATTCTTCGGCGGGCTGGTGAACCATGGCGCGATGACGATCCATTTGGACAATCTGCGCGGGACTAACGCCCACCACATCGCCGAATCGGCCTTTAAGGCCTTTGGCCGGGCCCTTCGAATCGGGCTATCAGAGGATCCCAAGGCTGCCGGTGCGGTGCCTTCCACCAAAGGCAGTCTCTAGCCTTGGGGCCCCCTATGGCGAGTCGCGTCGCGGTTGTTGACTATGGCATGGGCAATCTTCGCTCCGTAGCCAAGGCCTTGGAGTGTGTTGGGGCGTCAGTAACCACAGCCACCGACCCTCATGCGATCCGGACCGCGGACCGAGTGGTTTTTCCGGGGGTAGGCGCGATCCGGGATTGCCTTGCGGCGCTGGAGGGACAGGGCCTTCGGGAGGCCGTGATCAAAGCCGCCAGGGAGAAGCCTTTTCTCGGGATCTGCCTTGGTATGCAAGCCCTTATGGAGACCTCCTGGGAGTATGGTAGGCATCATGCCCTGGGGCTCGTGGCTGGCCGTGTCGTGCCATTTGCGGAGGAGGTCCGGCAAGATCCCATGGGCAACCGGTTGAAGGTGCCCCACATGGGCTGGAATCGGGTTTTCCCTCAGGATCCCAGTCATCCCTTGTGGGTGGGGATCGAGGCAGGGGATTATTTCTATTTTGTTCACTCCTATTTCGTGGATTCCACTGCGACGGAGACCGAGGCCGCGACAACCTGGTTTGGGCTGCCGTTCACTTCGGCCCTGAGCCAGGAGAACCTGTTCGCGGTCCAGTTCCATCCCGAGAAAAGCTCCCGTCGGGGGTTGCGCCTTTTGGCCAATTTCCTTGCCTGGGACCCTGTCTAGGATTTCCCTTGCTACTGATTCCCGCCATCGACCTCAAAAATGGTGCCTGCGTCCGCCTGCGCCAGGGCGCGATGGCGCATTCCACGGTCTACTCCGAAGATCCGGCAGCTACGGCGCGGCACTGGCTGGAGGCCGGGGCTCACCGGCTGCACATCGTTGACCTGAACGGCGCCTTTGCCGGCAAGCCGGTGAACGACGCCGCCATCCGCGCCATTACGGCCGAGGCCGGCGACGTGCCGGTGCAGCTGGGCGGCGGCATCCGCGACGTGGAGAC
>CAYVMM010000216.1:0-2676 GCA_964452535.1 uncultured Gammaproteobacteria bacterium
TCGATCCAACTTCGCCGTTTGGGGACCTCATCAGTCACCGAATCTTTCCTCCGAGTAAGGGGCCGGGAATCCAAGACCGCCCAGAATGGCACACTCCACCCCCTCCATGATCTGAGCCTCCTCCGCCTCTTGGTGATCATATCCTAAGAGATGGAGGGTGCCATGGATCACCATATGGGCCCAGTGCGCGGTAACAGTCTTTCCCTGGCTAGCCGCCTCCCGGGCCACCACCTGGGGACAGATCACGATATCCCCCAATACGGGCTCCCAAGGGCCAGGAGGCATTGCCGCAGGAAAAGACAGCACATTAGTCGGCCCTTCCTTGCCCATAAACTCCCAGCTCAGCCGGGCCACTTCCTCCGGGGCCTCGATTCGCACAACGATCTCGCCCGAGGGGATGGGCCCAGGGACTCGACTGAGGACGGAAGCAATCCATTGAGTAATTTGTTCCTCAGCGGGGACCCCCTCGCCAGCCTCCTCGAATTGGACCACGACGGGACAGGATCCGTCTCTTGCTTTCGAGCCGAAGCTACCGAGCACGGGAGCCAACCGCATCACCGCTCTGCCTCAGCTTCCGAAAGGAGGCTCGGGAAATGGCAAACGGGGCATGGGCCAATCGGTGGGCCTCGGGAAGTGGGAAGAAACCCGCTTTACGGCTCAAGCCATGCTTCTCTCTTACCTTGCCAAGGCGGTCTCCGCTTCCCGATCCAAGCGGCCGCGAAGCGAATTGGGCAGGGCTTCAGCCACCGTAACCGTCAGGAAGCAACCCACGGAATGAGCAGGCCCAGGGAAGTTAACCACTCGATTATAAGGCGTTCGACCCACGACCGCGATCAAGGTCCCTGGTCGGGCCTCTTTAAGGGGCTGCCAGCGACCGAGCTCCGAAAAGACCTTCTCCTGCGGCTTTTCCCGGACAGAGCAGGTATTGAGGAGCAAGAGATCGGCCTTAGTAGGGTCTTCCGTGCGCTCGATGCCCAAAGCCTCATCGAGCAGATCCACCATTCGAGTGGAATCGTGCTCGTTCATCTGGCAGCCAAAACTCCGAAGATACCGTTTCTTAACCATCTCATCCTATCGCCGTAAAAACGTATTAAGGGGAACATCAATCCAGCCACCTTTACCGGGCCAAAGCACCATAGCCAAACTTTCCTCCCCTTAGTAAGGGGTCTAGTGTAATCCGGCCCCTGTCAAGAGGCCAAGGCCCTCACAATAGGGTTTGGATCAGCTAGACGATTTGCCTTTTCCTCGCCTCCATTAGTTACCCAGGGATCCGCCACCAGAGCAGCAAGCCATAGCAATCCAATCGCCGCTGCACCAGGCACGAGCTAAAGGGGGGCTCCATGGTGCCGTCCATTCGTTCTTTCCGACCTCCTTCCGCATTTCCCCCACCGACTCAAGGGTACTCCCTGCCCTACTTACCTCTGCCAGGGAAGCATCCTTTGCCGTCCCCAATCAATTCGGATGTCAGTTGGACGGCTCCAGGCTTATTCCCGACGTTCGTGCTTGTTTCACCCATGGCCATCGCAAGGTGGCCGATTCACCCTAAGGAGGCTCACCATGAGCACGCTCGTGCCATTTACCGAAACCCCCCATACCTATACCCAGTCCGAAGTCCATCTCGACCGCGAGCTGGGCGTCGCCACCCTCTCCATGAGCCCGTGGCCTCGGCCAAGCTTTACACCGGAGCTCTTAACCGACATACGGGCCTTCCAGAAGGAAGTTGCTGAAAGGGTAAGAAAGGACCTATCAGCAGGTCGTACGCCCGAGATTCGATACACTGTGCTGACTTCGGATATGGAGGGAATCTTCAACTTCGGCGGCGACCTGCGCCGCTTTACGGATTTGATCCGGGCCGGGGATCGACAGAGTCTGCTCGAATACGCCCTAACTTGCGTCGAACTCGCACACAGCTACTCTGTCGGCCTCGATCTCCCAATCCGAACCATCGCCTTGATTGAGGGACGAGCCCAAGGCGGCGGGCTCGAAGCCGCCGTCTCTTGCCAGTACGTCATTGCGGAAAAGGGAACTCAAATGGGCTTTCCTGAAGTGCTCTTCAATCTGTTTCCGGGGATGGGTGCCTATAGCTTCCTTTCCCGCAAGATCGCTCCTGCCCTTGCTGAGCGGATGATCCTATCCGGGCGGCTCTACAAAGCCGAAGAGCTTTACGAAATGGGGGTGGTGGATCGCCTGGCCGAGCCCGGGCAAGGCAAGGAGGTGCTGACCCAGTACATCAAAGAGGCAGAAAAGCACCGCTCAGTGCATAGCCTATTACAGCGAGTCCATAACACCCATCACCGGGTGCCGTTCAAGGAGCTCCAGGACATCACCGAGCTCTGGGTGGATTCCGCGCTCCAACTCTCGGAGCGGGATCTGCGGACCATGGAGCGCTTGGTGCGTGCCCAGGATCGTCGAACCCATTCGGAAATCCGGCCGGCCAACTAGGCCACTTCTTTCCCCCTTCAACTCCGGGGGATCCCTGCTCCGCCAGGGCCCCCGGACAAAAGGGGGGAGCGACCACATTGATCCCCCTTTTTGTCCGGGGGTGCCCCGGTGGCCCCTTCACCGCTGCAAGCGCCTGCTGGCGTGCACTAGCAAGGCCGGACGGGTCCGCGCCAGGAGATCGGCCAGCCAGGCCAGCTCATAACGCACCGTGCCCGTGGCCAGATCCGTCGAACG
>CAYVMM010000217.1:0-2672 GCA_964452535.1 uncultured Gammaproteobacteria bacterium
GCGGCGGCGACCGGATACTCGGCGCCAGCGCCAGCTCGTAGGCGGTCATCTACTGGGTGGGCAAGGCAAAGACGTAGCGCCAAACTCGGTACCCGACTAGCTGGTGGAGGCTCTGGGGGGAGACCCCGCAGTGGCCCTCAGGCCGCAGCTCTAGAGGCTCGACGTCAGCGGGAAACACCAGCAGGGCGGCTAGATCAATCTAATTGCTGCCGGCACCTCGGGCGAAGAGGAGGGGGGCAGCGATGGGTTCGGGCATCTCCGTTCAAGGGCTCAACAGGGGGTCAAGCTGGCTTCCAGCGGGCTTGAGGCTGGAGCGGTCTTCCAGGACGCCCACGGGGGAAAGCGGGCTGGTTCTCTCAGGGGTTGTTCCCGGTTGTTACTCAGGATATTGGGGAGATGCTTCCTCATAGAGCTAAGAATATGCCGGAACATTCACCAAGGTCTAGACACCCCCCATCTCTGCCATGGCGAGCGTGGTATCCTGGCAAACCATTTCATGGGAGCACTCCTATTGGGTAGTCTACCTCGTGTTGCTCACACAGGGGCCTCTGCTTGAGATTGGCGTTTGAGGCAGTGCAGTGGGAACGGCTAACAGATTTCCCAGGTCAGGATGGCCGAAAGCGGCAAGCACCGCAAGCGGGGGGTGGAATCCGGAGCTCGACTTTATGTGGGAGATTGGTTGGGGCGCCGAAACAGTCCATTAGCTGACCCCTGACATAGGGAAAAGGCCAAGGGAGGTGAGGGAGTATGACAGAATTGAACGGCCGGCAGGCCATCGTCCACATCGGCTACCATAAGACGGCCACGACGTGGTTCCAAAACCAGCTCTATCCACGCGTGACCAGCCACCGTTACATTGCTCGGGACAGGGTCAAGGAAGGCCTCCTTAACCCCCACGCATTCGCCTTCGATCCGGAGGCCGCACGGGCCCACCTCGAGCTGAGTCACCCCGTGCCGCCGATCCTTTGCGATGAGAACATGAGCGGCAGCTTTCGCACGGGCGGCCTCATGGGGGCGATGTCAAAAGAAGTGGCCGAGCGCATCCATCAGGTGCTGCCCCAGGCCCAGATCGTCGTCTTTATACGTAACCAGGTGGAGATGGCTGCGGCGGCCTATGCGCAATACCTCAAGAAGGGGGGGACCTTCGGGCCACGGCGGTTCCTATTTCCCGCCCGCTACCGCAAGGGGGCGCGACGCCAACCTTTCAAGAGGCCGCTGTTCTCCTTCGATCACTTCACCTATCTTGGCCTGATAAGGCACTATCGTCACCTATTCGGCACTGACCATGTGCATGTCTTTACATATGAGGCCTTCCGCCAGGATCTGTCCAGTTTCCTGACCCACTTCACGGCGGAGCTTGGTCTTACCGTCGACCTAGATGCACCTGAGTTTGCTTTAGCCAATGCGACGTACCGTCACCGTACCCTGGCCTTAGCCCGTTTGCTCAACCACTTCACTGCCAAATGGGACGCCGACAAGCGCCACCTGCTGCCTATCCTCCCGAGTAAGACCTTCGATCCGATCCTGCGAGGATTCAACCGAACGCCACTCGCCGGTCGCCGCTTGGCACCTGAAGAGTTGCTCGGCAGTGACATCGTGGCCTTCATCAACGCCTTCTATGCCGAAACGAACCGCGCCTTGGCGGCCGAGACTGGTCTACCGCTCGCCGATTATGGCTATCCAGGCACTTGGGTCAAGGCAGCATCAGTCACCCCCGATTCGACGGTAGCGAAGGGCTCTACCCTGGCCTCTTCGGCTAGAGGGCTCGGACAAGGGTAAATCACGAATTGACCGGGACCAGAAGAGAGGGTATTGAACGGGCGGATGCGTTCGCAGTCCTTGGTAACTTCTGGCAAAGTATCATCTTCTAGGCGGTTGATCGTAGAGGTTCTAGGAGGCCGGACAGGGAGTAAACAATGCCAAAAGATATATACTATTACCATTGGAGCCGATATCCACAGACCCGTGATGGTGCCTGGATTGCACCATCCGAGCTCGAGCGGCAAGCAACACCCGATCCTGAGCGACCCAAGCCCAAGCGGCAATCCCGCCAAAAGGGGGATAAGACGGAGGAGGGAAAGCAGTCCCAGGCCCGAGGGGGCAAGAAAAACCAGGCCCGACGGAGCAAGAATAAGAATAATAAGAAGTGAGATGAGGGGCCCCTCCCGAAATACAGCCAATGTTTGGGTGCATCTTCAGGCACACCCTCCGCGGCCAACGGCTGGTAATTGGCCTGCCCGTACTGTTGTGGTAGCGAGAGGGCGTAGGCAATGAGGTCTGAAAGGGCTAGGTAGCCTATAAGGAAGGCGAACACCAGTGCAGCGCTCGATATCTCTTGAGGGGAATCACTTGGTGGATCTGCTTCTGGGTGGGTGATTACCTCGTCCAGGAGCGGACTTGCAATCCCTACTCCTTATCTTTTAATCTTAGATCTCTTCTTGGTGACCGGACTGGTGGCCAAAAGTGTTAAAAAGGGGGCGTTGAGGTGGGGCTAGGGGTAGGCAGTTGTGATACTCCTACTCGATCTACGGTTAATGAGGGCCCAAAGGGTGCAGGATGATCGGGCGGGTACTTATATATATAGCGCTGGCGTTTCTCTGGTTGTCTAATATTTCTGCTGGTGTCCCCAGTGAAGTGGCTTCCGTAGCGTTTGCTGAGCGTCTGAGCTTAGA
>CAYVMM010000218.1:0-2670 GCA_964452535.1 uncultured Gammaproteobacteria bacterium
CATGCAGCCGGGCCTGGGCTGCCCGCAGGGTCACGCCTCGGGCCACTAGCGGCTCGGTACTGCGTGTGATGTCGTGCCACCGCACCCGCCCCGGCCGGTCCAGGCGACGATACATCGCCACCTCACGCCGGCAGATGGGGCAACCGCCGTCGTAGAACATCACCGGCCGGCTGTCGGCCTCCATCGTGTCCTCGGATTCGGTCTCTTCAGGGGGCTGGCTTCTTACGGACATGGGAGCTCCGCTCCGGTTCGGGCCTAGGTGAGAGAGAGTCAATCCGTCGGGCTTGGAAAGCTGGCCGCTCGAATCTCCCACCTGGCTGACGGTAGGCAGGTGGAACAGTGCCGGCTTAGGCGAGGGCAGTCAAGGCCAGCTTGCTTGTAAATGCTATTTGCTGTCCCTGACGCCAAATCGTCCCCAGATTTTCCTGGTACTGTCACCCTTCCAAGCTTTGATGGGTATTGAACTGCCGATGACTGCCACGGGTAGTGTGTTGATAAAGATCCGATCATCGCCCTCCTGTATTAGCGATCGCAAAGCTAACGACGAAAACCAGACCGATAATGAATAGGACCAAGGCCAAATAATTTAAGATTTCGGCCAGTATCGCCCACCCTTTTCCCGGATTCTTCCGGTTGAAACGCTCCGGGTCTTTGTTCGGCTCCCTGATTTGGTCTTTCATCCAGTCGTTTCGAGCCTTATCCAGTCCCAGCTTGTTAGCTTGAAAGGCGATCAGGGCGACGCCTAGGCAGGCCACCCAGCTCCACCATCCCCCAATCAAGCCCCAGAGCATTTGGGGAGACTGATCCCGTACAATCCACGGGATGAAAGGCACCGTCACGCCCAGGCCTCCCGCAGCCAAATACAGCAAGGTCCGGCCGAAGTCGCGCTGGGCCTGCTGAGCCGCGCTCCGTAGGTAATCGCCGTATTTCTTGGGTCCGTCTTCCATAATGCCCCCTTCTATGGGAATGGCTCCCGCCACGGGCTGGACCCATTACGGAGCGGCGCCCGAGGCGGGTAAACTGGGCTTTTTAAGCCACATTCGCCGATCTTGATACCCCTCGCATGGCAAGTCCGAAGGGAAGTCCTATGACCAAGCCGGAAGTGAAGACCGACGAGAAGAAGCAGCACTTCGACGACATCTACGTGGCGGAGAATCCCGTGCCGTTCAAGGAGCGCATCCTGGATGCGCTGGAGTATGTCTCCGACAATTTCAACCGCCAGATCTTCGACCGCCTCATCCTGCCTTGGGCCGAGGAGCGAGCCGCTAGTGGGACCCCGCTCAACTTCGTGGACCTGGCCGGGTGCTTCGGCAATACCACCCTGGCGACACTGAACGGCATGGACTACGAGGCGATCCGAGCCAACTGGCGCGATGCCGAGGCCTGCCAGAGCGTCGATCGATCTCGGCGCTTCCCGGCCCACGTCACTGGCATCGATCTCTCCGCCAATGCCCTTGCCTACGGCCAATCCGCCGGGATCTACGACGCTACCATCGAGGCCGACCTCAACAACCCCGCCCCCGAGACCCGCGCCGCCGTGGAGCGAGCCATGGAGCGGGCCGCTATCGTCATCTCCACCGCCGCCTTGGTCTACCTTGAGCCGGCGGCCGTGGAGAAGCTCGTCGATGCCTTCGCCCGGGGCGCCGGCGAGGGTTACATGCTGGTCAACTTTCTCAATCCCTTCGCCCTAGACGAGGCCGACGCCACCAAGCGGTTGCTATTGGGTCGATTAGACTTCGTCGGTAGTATGGCTTCCCGCCACCGCCGGCTCTCCGAGCTGGAGCAGGAGAACTACCCTGAAGAGAAGTGGGCGCTGTTGGAAATCTGGGTGCTCCGACGAAAGGGATGAGCTAGCTTCTCTAGACGCTTGTATTCATCACCCAGGATAAGCATCCTGGGAAAGTCAATGGGATAGCATGAAGCGTCCTTCAATCAGCTTTTCCAGAGAGCAACAACCAGCCATCTGTAAAAGGGGAACAACCATGACAAGAATGAAGCTTGCGGCTGTGCTGGCGAGTGTAGCACTCCTAGTTGGGGGGTGCGGCGGGGACGAAGAAGAAGCTCCCGCCCAAAAGGCCGGCGAACAGGAAATGACCGAGCCGAGTTACGACAAGGCGGAGGACAAGCAGGCAACAACCCAACCGAGTCAAGACAAGCCGGAGGGTGTGCAAGAAGCGGCCTCATCAGGTGATGGTGAGGCAGCGGGCAAGCAAGCTGCGACGGAGTTCGGTTGTACCGGGTGTCATGCCGCCCAATCCCAACTCGTTGGTCCACCGCTTGTCAAGGTCGCCGAGAAATACAACGGGGACCAGGACAAGATCCTGAGTACCATCAAGGAGGTGACCAAGAACGGCTCCCAAGGGAAGTGGAGTGAGCTCACCGGTGGTATGAGCATGCCACCTCAACCCCAAGCAGCGGACCAGACCGAAAAGCTCAAGGCCATCGCCGGCTGGATTGCCGGAATGGCGGAATAGATCGTAAGATAAAACGATTCAAGAAAGATCCAGCTAGAGAGCTGGATCTTTCTGATTCACAAACAGGAATAGCTACCATACGCTAGCCCCTTGCCTAACTACCACGGTTCTCGAGATAGATAGTAAGGGCCAGAAAGGCTCGAATTGGCCTCACTCCTCGGCCGGGGCTGCTCCAGCAGCCCGGTGGCGGCCCGCC
>CAYVMM010000219.1:0-376 GCA_964452535.1 uncultured Gammaproteobacteria bacterium
GCTTCGGTTAGCCAAAGTTCGGGTCGTCGCTCCCCGTTACGGAGCCTCCGGTTCGGTCTCATAATGTTTGTCGCTAGGGAACCGTTTTGTGTATTGGCTCATCTTGTGAACTGGAATGGGTCTAAGCCGAAAGCACGGCGTTTCGATTTCTATTAATTGTCGGGCCCCGGGCGACTGCGCGGTGGAAAGCAGCTCGAAGCCATCGCCCTCGCGGTTGGCCATGCTAACGACACGGCGGCCTCTGAGCTGGTCCTAGAGCTCGCCGGCGCGCCGAACGCCAACGCGGCCATCGTCCCCAACGGCGGGCGATCAATGAGGATGTCAAATCAGGGAGGGGGACAGCGAACCCCAAAGGAGGGGAAGTGGTGGATCGCCT
>CAYVMM010000219.1:453-2642 GCA_964452535.1 uncultured Gammaproteobacteria bacterium
GGATTCCTCAGGGATTCGGCGACGATCAACTTGGATGCCGGGGAACGGCAACCGATTGAGACGATCCCTGCAGGCGCTCGCGACGTTACGGTCAACCTGGCCTCGCCCCCGGGGTTGGATTTAGTGCTTACGGCCGAGGGCACGCCGCTCGTCCATTGGCGAGAAGGGGCCATCGCCGGCGCGACGGGTGGTGCCACCCATTTCCAAGGCGCCGAGATCCATTGGTCGGGCTACAGCGGCGATACGGAAACCCTCACCATCGAAGGCGAGGTGCCGACAGCCCTCCAGCTCCAGGTGCTTGCCGTTACCGAGGGAACCGGGGAAATCGAGCTCAGCTGGACGACGGAAGAGAACGAACCGCCGATAGCCGAAGACGACGCGGCCACGACTGTCGTTGACGACTCGGTCGCCATCGATGTGCTTGCCAACGATCGGGACCCCGAAGACGATGATTTGCGCCTTTCCCGCCTCGGCGAGCCGGCGCATGGCTCAGTAGAGCGGATCGAAGGCGATCGGGTGCGCTATAGCCCGGCCGAGGATTTCAGCGGGACGGACCAGTTTACCTACAGCGTGGCGGATGGGCACGGGGGCACCGCAACCGCCACCGTGGCGGTTACAGTAAAAGCGCCGCAGGCGCACGCGGGGCTCGATATTAACCTCGTTGATGACCCGGCGTTTGACGGTTTCCGAGACCCGATTAAGGCCACCCTCAGCTCGGCTTGGCACCAGTGGGCGGAGCACTTCCAACCGGAGACCGCTGGGACCACCCTTGATCTTCAAGTGCGCTTCCAGCCCGAAGGCCCGGGTGGGGTGCTGGCTTCCGCGAGGACTCCACTCATTGATACGGGGCAAGATACCGCGACGGAGGCCGATCTGGTGCGCAGCCAAGCCGCGTTTAAGCTGATCAGCGGAACCGACGTCAATAGCACACTACCGGATGGCGTGGTAACGATCCAGGAGCCATTAAGCCGACTCACGTTCCAAGACGGCCCAGTAACGGAGTCGCAGCTTCATGCGGAAACGCTGTTCGCGCACGAGTTCGGGCACCTCCTTGGATTCAATGATCACGAGGTGCCGGAAATCACGACGCCATTCGAGCTCGATGCCCAAGATGGGCTCTTCGAGGGCGAGCTGAGCAGCGGCTCGGTCAGCGAAGCCTTGCCCGTTGCTCGTAATCAAAGGGGCGAGCTGGATACCGCCCATTTGCAAAATGGGCTCATGGCGCCTGCCCTTGCGCCCGGTGAGATGACCCCCGTGGGCGAGGCTGAGATCGGGGTATTGGCCGATCTCGGCCTACCCCTTGATACCACCGGCTTCGTGTGATCTTGTTCGCCCGATGAATCGAGCTCCTACACAGTAGGGCGCGGTGTTGATCAGGAGGGCAGGGCTATCGTAGGAGCCCGACTTTGTCGGGCGAAGGGCAGATGGGCCTCGTTGCCAAAGGTCGCCCGATCAATGGATTCGCCCACTAAGGACTGCTGCCGGTTTCAGGTTGGCGAACCAGAGCCTGTTGCAAGGAGAGCAGAGCCGGTACCAAGAGCAGGACCAACACAGTGGCGGAGATCAAGCCAAAGACCATGGCCACCGCCACGGGGACTAGGAATTGGGCTTGGAGGCTATCTTCGAACAGCAGCGGTGCTAGCCCAGCGACGGTTGTTAAGCTGGTCAATAGCATGGCCCGCAGGCGCTGGCAGCTGGCCTCTACCAAAGCGGGATGGACGGCCCAGCCCTCTTCGCGCAGATCGCGGTAGAAGCTCACCAGGATGATGGCATTGTTGACCACAATACCCGACAAACCGAACAGCCCAAAAAGAGACAGCACCGTCAAATCCATCCCCATTAACCAGTGCCCGGCTAGGGCCCCCACCAAGCCGAAGGGGATGGTCCCCATGACGATAAGCGGCCAGGCGTAGGAGGCAAAGACCGCGGTCAAGATCAAATAAATCAAGATGACCCCCAGGATGAGCCCGCGGCGCATATCGGCGAAGGTTTGGGCCTGGTCTTGGGCCTGTCCCACATACTGGAAATCAATCCCGTAGGCCTCGGCGATCCGGGGCAGTGCGCCCTCCCGAAGTCCCGCCAGGATGCGGTTGGCGTTGGCGATCTCGCGGTCCACCTCGGCCTGGACATGGATGGCCAACTTGGCTTGCGTATGGCGTAGGGCTTCGTAGCTCGGCTGAGTGCGCATG
>CAYVMM010000220.1:0-2640 GCA_964452535.1 uncultured Gammaproteobacteria bacterium
GCTCAGCCTGGCTTAGGAAGCCGAGATTGCGTCGGAAGGCCTTCTGGTAATCGAACTCCTCCATCAACGCCCCGAGCTATTTGGTGCCAATCAGCAGGCCATGGTCCAGGGGCAGGCCCTCCACCCGCTGGATCCGGTCGAAGCCTGCCTGTCGCAGGCTCGCCTCATAGTCCTTCCAGGCGTAAAGCATGCCCCGGCCAGTGGCGATGGCCAGGAAATAGGGTGAACCGAGAGCCGTACTCAGGGGCCCCTGGTCATCGTCGTGGGCCATCATATTGAAGATCAACACTGAGCCGCCCTCGGGGAGGACTGCATGGGCCTTTTCCAGGAGCTGGCGGTTCTCTTCCTGGGACCAGATAGTGAAGATGTGGGCGAATAGGATGGCGTCCACCCCATTAGGGAAGGGGTCCTGGAACATCTCTCCGAACTGAGCATCCACCTGACCCTGAAGACCGGCCGCGGTGATCTGCTGTTCAGCGATCTGGCATACCGAGGGCGAATCGAATACTGTGACCCGCAGGTGGGGATAGTGCCGAGCTAAGGCGATGGCGTTGGAACCGTCCCCCCCACCCACGTCTACTAGGTGGCTGTAGGCCGAGAAATCCACGGCCTCCACCAGATGGGGGATGGCCTGGTCGGATAGGGCACTCATGGCCTCCTGAAAGAGCGACTCAAGCTTTGGATGGGCCGTTAACCGTTCATAGAGGTTCTGCCCAGGACCAGGGAAACGCTCCAGGCCGATGTTAGTATTGTGTTTCAGGGAATCTAGAAAATCCT
Source organism: uncultured Gammaproteobacteria bacterium (assembly GCA_964452535.1). Taxonomy (GTDB): domain Bacteria; phylum Pseudomonadota; class Gammaproteobacteria; order Thiohalorhabdales; family Thiohalorhabdaceae; genus Thiohalorhabdus. Next base: position 778 of record CAYVMM010000220.1, read on the forward strand.
GCAGACCGGGATAAACGATGTGGGCTTGCCAACCAAGCACCGGAGCAATGCTGGAGCCCTCCCCCGAGACGAGCAAGCGTTCAGTCAGGATAGCATTCTGGTAGGCCCCTTCTTTGCGTATAATCAAACCCAAGGCAGTCAGACCCACCAACAGGATACGAGCCGGCTTTTCGGCTAACCCCAAACGACCAGCCAAGTCCGCCTGCGTCAGGCCGGGCTCTCGGGATAATCTCTGGAATAGCCCGAGCTGCACCCCAGCCCAGAGGAGCTGGAAAGCGGTATGGCCCCCGGCGATCAAGGCTAGGCGTTCAAGGTCCAGGAAGTCTTCGTCACCCGTCATGGTAGGCACCTCATAGGCGGAAGCCAGCGGAGGATTCAAAAATAGGGTTGACTGGGGATGTCCCTGCGTAAGCCTGAGGTTATCCTTGTATATTAGCCAGGTCTTGCCAGTACAGCGGTTTGGAGGAGACCAGTGAGGGACCTGTTACCGCCGGTGGTGGCTTATTTAGCCGAAGCGGGACGCTGGGCACCCTCGGCTGACAACAGTCAACCCTGGGAATTCCACTGGTCCGGTGAGGCCTTAGAGCTTCGGTTCGCACGCGAGCGCTTGCAAAGCACCCTTATGGGACCGTCATCCCTAGCTACTCTCCTAGCCATGGGGGCGGTCATCGAGAATTGGCAGCAGGCCGCAGCCGCTGCGAGTCTAGCCTTAGAATGGCTGGAGCCTCCCAATAATCTAGAAGGATTTGCGCGGATTAGGATTCCTGCGCAGGGCGGGAGTCTCCCCCCAAAAGGCGATATTCCCCTGTTCCAACGCTGCACAAACCGCCAGCGATTCCAAAAGCGAGCCCTGCCGGAGCAACTGGAGGAACAAATCGCGGAGTGGCAGGTCGGACAGGCCTCTGTCCAGCTCGTGCAGAAACGAGACTCCGTTCGGGCGATGGCTGCCCTGACCCGACAGGCCTCGGCTGTCCGGTTCCGGACCCGAGAAATCCACGAATGGTTCCTGAGGAGCCTGCGCTGGGATGCCCAAGCGGCGGCCCAGGGGGACGGCCTGGATCTGGCGACCCTGCATTTGCCTCCGGGAGGGTACCTAGTGCTTCGGAGCATTGCCACCTGGCGCCGCCTGCGTTTACTCAATCGATTCGGAGCTTTTCGGTTGCTAGCAACCCTCGAGGTGCAGCCCCTTACCACCGCCCCTGCCCTCATTTTGATCCATGCTCCTCCAGAACGCGACGGTGCCCTGGCTGCTGGGCAAGCTATGGAGCGGGCGTGGATTGCTTTAAACTGCCAAGGTTTGGGGGTGCAACCCTTCTATGTACTACCGGATCAGCTCTGCCGACTTCGAGAGGGCCAGGTACCAACAGCGCTAGAGTCAGTGGCGAGCGAGCTTGCCACCAATATCCGCTACTTCCAGCCTACCAAGGACGCTCGATTAATGATGGTTATGCGTATTGGTGAACCTAGGGGGACTGCCGTCCAATCTCAGCGCCTTCCCTTGGATTCGCTCATCAAGAGGAGCCAATCTTGTTAGATATTGTCAGATCCGGCCTTATCCGGCCTGTTGGCCCTCGTATGCTGGATCATCGGGAGAAACGCGGGGCCTACCGCAAGCGGGCAAAGGAAGCGCCCTTGCCAGACCCCGGAAGGCCTTACCCGGCACGAACGGGCAGTGTTTGCCGGGGCTGTCGCGGCTCCTATAAACCATCTAACAAAGCAGTACTAGAGCCTGTATGCCAACCTAAAGCCACAGCAGGATCGCGGCAATCCCCTGCCCCTAGCGCGAGGGTTCGCCGCCCGCTTCTCGTAGCGGGTTGCCCATCGCCGGAACGGCTTGAACCGGTTGATTAGCCGCGCCACCCG
>CAYVMM010000221.1:0-2634 GCA_964452535.1 uncultured Gammaproteobacteria bacterium
GTCGGCAGCGCGGCTGATGGCGAAGCCCGTGGGCTAGTCAGTAAGGTGGGCGAGGTCCGGCATCGTCGAATGGCGCCTAGCGGTGAAGGCGATCGCATTCTCGGGTTCTAGGGGCACCCCAAAGGTGGATTGCCGAGCCGGTGAGACCGAGTACCACGAAAGCGGCTAGGGCCCATACCACTAAAGAGGCACCCAAAAAGGTGTCGACCTCCGTGCAGGTCCCAGGCGCGTTGGGGAGCCAGGCTTCCCACCTGGTGGCTGGCTCGAGCTCGGGGATTCTCAAGTGTGTGGAGGAGGGCTCGGCCAGGCTGGTGGTGGCACAGGAAGAGCTGGCCGTTCCGGCCTGGATCCGCAGGTGATAGATCGTAGCAGCGAGGCCTCCGCCGGTAGGAATCAGCAGGGCCACCCCGTAGGCTCGACGGCCCCAAACGGCGGGGTGCTGGAGGGCCGATACGAAGAAGATAGCACCGAGCCCTGCGAGGAGGTAGCGCTCCAGCAGGCAAAAGGGGCAGGGGGCCATCCCGGTTAGCCACTCCAGGGCGTAGCCCCCGAAGACCAGCCCGACGCAAAGAAGGCCTCCTACCCAGTCTAGGCCCGGAAAGGGCCAAATTGCTCGCGATCCCTTGGTGCTCACGGGATGACCTTCGAGGTGTTGGGACTTTATAATTCTCCCAGGGCTTTGCATTGGAGCCAAGGTTCCCGCTGACGGGTTGTTCGGATCGAGAGAGGCGCCCGAGTGGATCGCTCGGGGCATCCTAATCCTTGCTTCGGAAAAGCCTTAGCGATTTTGGCACGAAGGGGGCTTCGGTTTTGGGGGGCCGGGACGAGAGACCTAGCTATGGACTACCTTGACACGGCTCGTCTCGGGGCCGTAGGGGAAAAGACCTTCCAAACGGCTCATCCCTATCCTTGGGTCAACCCGGCTGGGCTGATCCAAGAGGAAGCCTATCACTGCCTACGCAAACAATTGCCCCCCTTGGTGCTCTTCGAGTCCAGTTTTGGGAAGAGGCGTAAGCATGGGCAGCGTAGCCATGATCGGTATAGCCTGATCTACCACGAGGACTTACCGATTGCGCCAGCCTGGCATGAGTTCATCGGCGAGTTAAAGGGCCAAGATTATCGGGCGTTTCTGGCGCGCCTCATCGGTAGTGACAATTTCGAGCTGTTCTTTCATTGGCATTACACTCCTAGGGGGTGTTCGGTGTCCCCCCACTGTGATGCTCGGTGGAAGCTCGGCTCGCACATCTTCTATTTCAATACCGACGCCGATTGGGACCCAAACTGGGGAGGAGAAACGGTCATTCTCGATGATAACGGGCGTTTCAGCCGTCGCTCCGCTCCTGAGTTCGAGGATTTCGACCGTGTCCTGGGCTCTCGGTCCCTTGGCAACCACAGTCTACTCTTCGTCCGCAATGGGCGTTCTTGGCACGGCGTTCGCGAGATCCGTTGTCCCCAAGGCCTCATGCGAAAGGTCTTCATCGTGGTGATCCGACAGCTTTCCTGGTCCGAGCGGCTCCGCCGGCTCGTGGCCTAGATGGGGGCGGAGGGCTATCCCGTGACAACGGATTCGCCGAGGCCAAGGGTGGTCGTTGTGGTGGGCGCAGGGCGAAGCGGGACAAGCGCCCTGACCTGCGGCATCCAGGCCCTGGGTGTGGAGTTAGGGGAGCAACTGAAGGCTAGCAGTCGCAAGAATGCGAAGGGCTTCTTCGAGGATCAGGATTTCATCGCCATCAATTATCGCCTGCGCGATGCGCTGGGTTTCAAGCGCTCCGGTGCCGGTGTCTCCGTCGTTCCGTTAGAGCGCTTCCAACAGGATGACCTGGAGCCAGTCTTCCGGGATGCGGTGCGTCTTGTCCGTGATCGCTTCGCTGGTTATCCCCTTTGGGGCTTCAAGGCAGGCGGCGTGCTCTCCTTCCTGCCTTTCTGGGAGCGGGTATTCAGCGCCGCGGGACAGGCGCCTAGCTATGTCCTTGCCCTGCGCAATCCCTTGAGTGTTGCTCAATCGCGCTCTCAGGTGAGTCTGCGTCGGGGTATCCAGGAGAACAGCGACCTGGAATTCCTGGCCCGGGTGGTTCCTTACTTCCGGCGAGCTGCCCAAAGCCCCTTCGCGGTCGTGGACTACGATCGCCTCATGGAAGACGCCAAGGGCGAGCTCCTTCGAGTGGCGGGAGCCTTGGACCTTCCCGTTGATGCAGGAGTCGAGGCGAATCTCGACGAATACGGGGTGGGCTTCCTGAGCCCCGGATTGCGTCACCATTGTTATGGGGAGGACGACCTCTACAGTCATCCTCGCCTCAATCCCCTCGCCCGGGATACCTATCTGGCCCTCTATCGCTTGGCCTCAGGCAAAGAAGAACCGACCTCCGAGGCCTTTTGGCGGGAGTGGGACTGGATTGAGCGAACTCATGCTGCAATGGCTCCGGCCCTGCGCCACATCGACTCCTTAGAAGCGGAGCTGCGGCGTTCGCGGAAGGGAGTCGAGGGGATATTTGTCCTAGCCATGGAATGGGCACGTCGATGGCGGAACCAGCGGCCCAAAGCGTGATGTCGGTGGCCGAGCCGGTTCGGCGAAAACCACGGCGTTCCTGGTCCCGGCGTCTGGAGCGGATTCTGGGCCGACGTTGGCGGGACCTG
>CAYVMM010000222.1:0-2633 GCA_964452535.1 uncultured Gammaproteobacteria bacterium
TCATCGGAGTCCAGCCTGATGACCAAGGCCGCGATGGCGCTGGGGCTCCAGGGCGGCAACGTCCTAGCCGAAAACTTGGGTAGCCGAATTGGGGTGGATGAGCTGACCGTGGAAGGCCAGGAGACCGCCTCGGGCGGCGAGCAGGCCGCGCTGCAAGTCGGTAAATATCTCACGCCCAAGCTTTACGTCAGCTACAGCGTCGGCCTGTTCGAGCCGGTATCCACGGTCCGTATGCGCTATAGCCTGACCAAGCACCTCCAGTTGGAAACCCAGTCCTCGGGCGCGGCCAGCGGCGGCGACATCATCTATACCATCGAGCTCGGCGATTAGGGTCCTTCCCTGCGCCGTACGCACCGCACTCTCTCCGAAGGCACTATCACTTGCTGCCTTTCGCTTTGTTCACCCTTAGGCCCTTGGGCGGGTTCTTATGACGAGCCCGCCCCTTATAGGGGCTCTCCTGAGTCCGAAATGCCAACCTTAGAGGGACCCCGTACAAAGCAAAGGCTTCCCGGAAACAACGCATCAGATAACGGCGGTAGTTGTCGGGCAGTGTCCGGGTTCGGGTGCCATGGACCACGATCCGGGGCGGGCACTTGCCGCCCTGGTGGGCATAGCGCAGCTTGGGGCGGAAACCGCTTCGGAAAGGAGGGGGATGGGTCTCAGTGGCCTCGTGCAGGACCCGGTTAATCGCGGCCGTGGTCAGCTCGCGAGCGTAGGCCGCATGGACCCGCTCTGCCTCCTCCAGGAGATGGCCCACATTAGTGCCATGGAGTGCGGAAATCCGGAGAGCCGGGGCCTGATGGAACAAGCGGGCCAATTTTAAGTGGAAGGTCCGTCGCACTCGGCCTTTTTGCTCCTCACTCAATCCATCCCACTTGTTCAGGGCAATCACCATGCCGCAACCGGCATCGTCGGCAAGATGGGCCAGCTGGGCATCCTGCTCGGTCACGCCTTCGCGGGCATCCAGTACCAGGAAGACCAGATCGGCAACCTCCATCGCCCGGAGGGCCTTGACAACGGAGAAGCGCTCCAGACCGGCTTGGACCCGGCTGCGTCGACGCACTCCCGCCGTATCCACCAGCGTGTAGGTTCGCCCCTCCCGTTGCAGGATGGAGTGAATGGCATCGCGGGTGGTCCCTGGACGATCGTAGGTAATGACCCGCTGCTCGCCCAGGAGGGCATTAACCAGGGTAGACTTGCCAACATTGGGGCGCCCGACGATGGCAATCCGAATGCCCGGCAGCGCTTCCTCCGTGGAGGTAGCCGGGGGGAGTTGGGCCTCGACGCGAGCGACCAGACGCGCGATGCCCATGCCCTGGGTCGCCGAGATAACAGCGGGGTCGCCTAGTCCCAAGGCATAGAAGGCACTAGCGACCTCGCGAGGATCGCGCCCCTCGCCCTTATTGACAACCACGAGCACAGGGACAGCTAGGCGGCGAAGCTCCTCTGCCAGGCTCTGATCTTCAGGATGAAGACCTAGGCGGCCGTCCACCAGGAAAACCACCAAGTCAGCCTCCTGAATGGCCTGGCGTGCCTGTCCAGCGACGAGTCCCGCCATCTCCCCCTCCGAGGCACTTTCCAGTCCGCCAGTATCCACTACCCAGAAATCGGGCCCGCTGTAGCGGGAGAGGCCCAAGAGGCGGTCCCGGGTCACTCCTGGGCGATCGGAGACGATGGCATCCCGGCTACGGGTCAGACAGTTAAAGAGGGTCGACTTGCCCACATTGGGCCGTCCGACAAGGGCAACGAGAGGCTTCATGGGGAACCAGGCGGAGAGGGCAAAGGGTCAGTCAAGCCCGATGCGGTTGAGGGTCCCTTGGTTGGTAAGGGCTAGCAACGCTCCCCGCTCTAGGGGGAGAGGAGCGCCATGGACCGCGCTGGGACCGAGATCCTTCTGAGCGAGCACCTTCCCCGAGTCCCGTTGGATCCAGGTAATTCGTCCCTGACCATCGCCCACAATCACGGCCGCTTCAGTGATCACGGGGGGGGAGAGACTGCCGCTGCCCTGAAGTGCCTTCTGGGTCCAAAGGGTCCCTCCGCTGTCCGGATCCAGGGCTATAACCGCAGCCTCGGTCGTGGTGATAAAGACCCGCTCCTCCGTTACGACTGGGTCATTGAAGACCGAGAAGCTTCGCTTCCAGAGCTGTTGGCCGTCGCTGATGGCGAGCGCCACCACCGCCCCTTGGTAGGCGGCCGCGATGACGCGATCGCCTCGGACCTGGGGCGCGGCGTCCACATCCACCAATTGGGCCAGCTCGGTCCGCCCACTAGGGGTGGCGATGGCCTTACGCCAACGGGGACTGCCATCGCCCGCTTCAATCGCCACAAGCTCACCATTGGAAAAACCGGCGAAGACCGTGCCCTTATGAAAGGCCGGTCGGGAGGCGCCACGGAGGACCAAGCCACGACCCTCCATACTGAAGGACCATCGCTTGTCCCCGTCCGAGGCCCGTAAGGCCCAGAGGAAATTGTCAGCAGTCCGGACGAAGACCATGCCGGAAGCAACCCGAGGGGTCGAGGCCACCTCCGAAGAGACCGGAGTCCGCCATAGGGTCTTGCCGCTTTTCCCTTTTAAGGCCAGGACTTCGCCGTCATCGGTGCCGATGTAGATTCGGCCGCCCTCGCCCACGGCC
>CAYVMM010000223.1:0-2629 GCA_964452535.1 uncultured Gammaproteobacteria bacterium
GGTGGTTCATAGCGGGAGCGGCAAGCACTGGGGCGGTGGTGGCCAGATAAACGGCCCCCAAGAGGTTGTCGGCCCGGCCCTGAGCCAATTGGGCTAGGACGTCCGCCGAGGCCGGGGCGATCAGAAGGCGGGTCGCCCAGCGAGCTAAAGCGATGTGGTCCATGCCCGATTCCTCGGTTGGATCTAGAAGGGCCGTGCGTACGCTGGAGCTACTCATCGACTGCAAGGCTAGGGGGGTGATGAAGCGGCTACCGCCCTGTGTGAGGATCACCCGCACCTCCGCCCCTGCCTCGGTGAGCTGGCGAATCAGCGTGGGGGCCTTATAGGCTGCGACGGAGCCGGTCACGGCTAGTAGGATGCCGGTACCAGAGAGGGGATCAGGGCTTATTTCCATCCCAGCTCCTGTACGGGTAGGGAGTGCCGAAAAGGGGTTGTGGCTCCCCCCTGGGGAGAATCGCGCTCTACCAAAGGATCCCTGGCCAGACCCAGAAGAATAAAGCAGTGAGCAAGAGAGTCAGGACGCCAGTCATAAGGAGGTTGAGGATCAGTCCGGCGCGTAGCATAGAGCCTTGGTGCAAGTAGCCGGACCCGAAAACGATGGCGTTGGGTGGGGTAGCGATGGGCAGGGCAAAAGCGTAGCTTGCTGCCACGCCTCCGGCAATAGCTAAGAGGGCTCCCGTCGCAGGTTCGGTGAGCCCTAAGCTCCCAGCAAGGGGCCCACCCAAGCCGACCAGCAAGGGCGTCAGGAAGGTGGCAGTCGCCGTATTGGAGGTGATCTCTGTAAGGAAGATGGCGAGCAGGACTACTGCCCCTACCACTAAAAGGATAGGAGTGCCGATCAAGGTTTGGAAGAAATTTTCCGCTAGCCAGTGGGTGGCCCCGGTGTGGGCAAAGGCATCGGCCAAGGAGATGCCCCCGCCGAAGAGCAGGATAGTCCCCCAATCAATGCTCGCTAGATCTTCCCAATCCATGGTGCCGGCCAGCACCAGGGCTGGGATAGTTGCGAGGCCAATGGTGACATAGTAGAGCAGGCCTTGATGGCCTTCGGTGGTACCGAGCAGGTTAGGGCCTTCGCCGCCAAATAGGGTGGTTTGGGCCGCTTGGGGCAGCCAGTTGGGGGTCAGGAAGTCCATACCGCCAATGACCCACAGGACCGCTGTCACCGCGAAGATGGCAGCCACACGCCTTCCCCCGGCTGAGATCGGGGCTTCTTCGGCGAGCAGTTTTCGGGCCATTGCCCGAGCATCGGCGGTCCCCTGACCGTCAGGGGGGAAGAGGACGAAGGCAAGCAGATACCAGGCGAGCGGGAGGGTCACCAAGGCAAGCGGTAATCCCACCGCTAGCCATTCGGTGAAGCCGATGGACAGTCCCGCAAGCTTCTCCAATTGGGCCGCCACGACCGTGTTCGGCGGAGTCCCGATAAGGGTTGCTACCCCGCCAATGCTCGCGCCGTAGGCTGTTCCCAGGAGTAGGGCCACTTGTAGGTTGGTGAACGCCGATGCCGGCTGACTACCGCTGGCTACTGCCCGATTGCCCAGCATTTGGGTCAGGATGCCTACGGCAATGGGGGTCATCAGGGCTACCGTGGCCGTATTGGATACCCACATGGAGAGGAAGGCGGTGGCCACCATCACCGCCAGCACTAAGAGCCGCGGCGAAGCCCCCATGGTCGCCATGATGATGAGGGCGATACGTCGGTCGATGCGGTATTTCTGCAAGGCAACGGCTAGCATGAATCCAGCCATGAAGAGGAAGATCAGGGGATCAGCGAAGCCGGCCAAGGCCGGATCCATTTCGGGGTAGACCCCTAGCACGGTGAGCAGCAGTGGCACGGAAAGCGCCGTCACGGCTAGAGGCAAAGTTGCGGTAACCCACAGAAACGCAGAAAAGAATAGCGTGGCTAGGGCGTACTGACCTTTCAGGCTCAGGCCCGCAGGTTGGGGTGCGAGACAGATGATGGCAACCCCCGCCACAGCGGTGGCGAAAAGGGGCAGTCGGCGGCGGCTACTGGCGACGACTTGGCTGGCTACGACGGCGCTCTGTAATTGCCCGGTAATCTGGCTACAAGGGTATCAGAAGGCCACTCGGCCCGGGCATTCCGGACCGGGAAATCTGGCTGAGCTCCCTAAGGCGGGTTCAACTTTCCTCCGGGGTGATCCAAGGCGGCTGAGTCAGCGCCGGTGCCGCCGCAAAGGATGCTAGCAGAGTCGCTGGCACCTCCGCTTCGTGCAGCAGGGCTCGCTGCTCCTTCCGCAGGAAGCCTTCCGTTACCATTTGGTCCAGAAACCCGACCAAGGGATCGTAATAGCCAGCCACATTGAGAAGCCCGCAGGGCTTAGCGTGAAGACCGAGCTGGGCCCAGGTAAAGAGCTCGCATAGCTCCTCCAGGGTGCCAATGCCTCCGGGCAGGGCAATGAAGGCGTCGGCGAGCTCGGCCATGCGGCGCTTGCGCTCGTGCATGCTGGCAACCACCTCGAGTCGGCTCAGCCTTTCATGGGCCAGTTCGGGTCGACGCAGGGCCTCCGGGATGATCCCCACCACGCGACCGCCCGTGGCTAGGGCGGCATCGGCAAGCTGACCCATGAGGCCAGTGTGGCCGCCGCCGTAGATGAGCTCCAAGCCCTGCCCC
>CAYVMM010000224.1:0-2627 GCA_964452535.1 uncultured Gammaproteobacteria bacterium
GCGCTTCTGGGAGGCGGTGCTCGATGGTCCTGTGGCAGAGCAGGTCCTTGGGGGGGATACCGCTGAGGGGGAACGGGCCTTGGCCGAGCTCCTGGAATCCGGCGAGGATCCCTCTGAGCACGGTGAGGTAGCCCTAGTGGGGGCGGGCCCTGGCGATCCGGACTTGCTTACCCTCAAGGCACTGCGCGTCATGCAACGGGCGGATGTGGTGGTCCATGACCGGCTAGTCTCTCAAGCCCTTCTGGATCGTGTCCGCCGCGACGCCGAGCGGATATTTGTGGGCAAGGCTGCTAGCCGCCACACCTATTCTCAGGCGGAGATCAATGACCTCCTAGTGCGCCTCGCTCGACGGGGTAATCGCGTCCTGCGCCTCAAGGGGGGCGATCCCTTTGTCTTTGGCCGAGGTGGTGAGGAGCTCGCCCACCTCAAAGCAGCAGGTATCCCCTTCCAGGTAGTGCCCGGCATTACCGCCGCCCTGGGTTGTGCGGCCTACGCGGGTATTCCCTTAACTCACCGGGAGTATGCCCATGCTGCCGTGCTGGTAACCGGGCACCTCCGAGATGGAGTCTTGGAATTGCCCTGGTGGATGCTGGGCCGGTCGAATCAGACCGTCGTGGTCTATATGGGGCTTCGGGGATTGCCGCAGCTCCGAGACGGGCTGATCGATCAAGGGCTGCCTAGTACCACGCCGGCGGCGGTAGTGGAGCAAGGGACCACAGCTACTCAGCGGGTCATCGATGCGCCTCTGGCTGAGCTGCCCGAGCGGGTTGCTTTAGAAGGGGCCCGTACTCCGAGCCTGGTCTTTGTGGGGGATGTGGTCAGCCTGCGGAGGACACTCCAATGGTTTGAGGATTCCGCTGCCGAGGCTGGGGCTTGGCCTTCCGCCTTCGAGGTGGACTTACTAAGGGGAAAATAAATCAATTCACCGGACCGCCCCATAGCCAAACGTTCGTCCCCTTGAGTATGACTGGGCTGGTTCCCAATCCGGGGTTGGGGGAGCTAGGGAAGCTCCGGCTCCGGACAATCAATCGCGGGCCTTCAAGGGGATGGATTGCCGTCGGGCTCCGGCGGCGCTATCTCGCAATACCTCGGAGCGAAGATGGGTCAGAAGGGTATCACTTCAGTGCTTGTTGTCCTTTTCTCCGTTTTGCCTCTTCCTGGTTGGGCGGAATCCGAGGTTCGGAAATCGATCCTGGTTCTACCCTTTGAGCTCGTCGATACTAGCCTCCAAGGGGAATTGGAAGGCCCCAGTGAGCAGGACCGAAAGCGCCTGGAAGCGGTCACTCGTCGGGTGAGGGCTCTCCTCAGGCATTCCCCCGGGTATCAGCTCATGGAATCGAATCGCGCTGAGGCGCTCTTTGAGCAATATCGAGCGCATTATAAGCATGTCCATAAGTGTAAGAGGTGCAGCCTAGAGGCGGCTCGGGAGGTGGGAGCAGACTGGGTCTTGGTGGGTTGGATCCAGAAAGTCAGCAATCTTATTCTAAACATGACCATCCGAGTTCAGGATCGCCACACTGACAAAGTGGTGGCGGGAGGCTGGATTAGCTTTCGTGGTAACACCGAGGCAATGTGGCGACGGGCTGCTGATAACCTGATCACTAGCAAGCTCCTCGAAGTAGCCCGCCACGAAACCCAGTCCCTTAGCAGAGAGGAGCAGTAGGCTGGTATTGCTCCCTGAGCCTCTAATGTGAGGGCTTCAGGGCGTGGGCGATGCTGTTGAGTTTCCCAAAAGCTAGTAGGGGGTGCAGTGGCGGCAGGCCCTCGGAGAATTGGCGGGGAAATTTCCCACAGCGGTTGTGGAAAACTCTGTGGAAAAAGCCTGAGCAAAGACGTTGGCGCCTTGAATGGCGGGGACCTTGGCACTCTGGCTTACACCTTGATCAGCCAAAAAACCTTTGTTTTTCAGGTTCCAAGTAGAGTTCCCGCGAATGCTGGAGCTATGGCATGGAAGCGTAATAAAGGGGAAATCGGGAAACCCGCTTGTGGAAAATCAGTATGTGCCAGAATGAGACCGGTTGTTACCAAAGCGAACGAGCGTTTTGCCATGGTGCGGTAGCCCGGTAACGGGAGACCCGTGTCGGGGGACCCCGCCCTTCGGGCCCCCTCCCGGTTGCTCCTCACTCGTTACCGAGCCGGCTCCGGTGACTGGATTGGTGTTCCCCCTAATAACTAGGGGGTATCAGAGGGGGCAGACCCGCGTGTTCTAGCAAACGGGTAGTGCGGATGAGCGGCAACTCCATTAGGGCAGCGGGATCGCTTCCTTCGGTACGCTCCATTAGCGCGGGACCTTGTCCTTCCCATCGCAGACTTCCGGCGCAGTCGAAGGGGAATTCCGCCTTTAGATAACAGCGGATCGCCTCCTCGCTGAAGCTGCGAAAAACCACCGTGAACGGCATTTCTTCCCAGCCTACCGTGGCCGTCGGCTCCCAGGATGCAGATTCCTGTGCGGAAAATCGCAGATCTTCCAGCGAGTTGACGAAGTTGATCAAAGGCCCGCTCGAAGATGCCGGGCTTGCCCAGCCTCATCCCGTTCAGATCAACGCACTGGTCCGCTCCCAGGACGACGGCATGGGGTGCCCGCGGGCAACGGTCCAGGCCTTGGCCCCGGTCAGCCGGACGGCCCG
>CAYVMM010000225.1:0-2608 GCA_964452535.1 uncultured Gammaproteobacteria bacterium
TCGAACCAGAGGTGCTTACTACACGCAGGCGGCATCTTGGCCAGAAGGCGCGCCAGATCCGCCAGGTGGCCGTGCTGTTGTGCCGGGAGGAGACCGAGCTGACCCTGACGGCCATCGGGAAGCGCTTCGACAGGATCCACTGTTCGGCGGTAGGGCAACACATTCTGCGGGTTCGGAAGGCGATGGAGGCGAACCGGGAATCGGCCCGAAGGTATAAAACTGTCATGTCAAGACTTGACCCTTAGTCTCTCTACTTAAGAAGTTTCATCTTCTCAAGGGCTAAGCTCTCAATGCAGTAGCGCAGCTCGAGACTGCGTATCGAAGAGAGCATGCGTCCCATGGGCTATGAGCTCCTTGGGGCCTTCGGGTGATGAATCCGATCTCCCATACTGCCTCGGTATGTCTAACGCCTGAGTTATGTGGCGATTAGTGATGAAGGTCAGCGATATCGTGGGCCACGATTGCCATGCCCACCAGCAACACCGCCAACGCTGCTACTACGAACCAGACCATTACTCTTTCTCCAGTTCTTTGAAACGCTGTATGGCCGCGCGATTTACCCAGACAACGATAGCTGTCGCAGCTACTACACCGATGAATCCGAATACTATTAAGACCGCCGAAGCCTCTTCGTAGTTCTGCGCGAGCCAGGCCACCAGCGATACATCTACGACCGCGAATACACCGAATACGACCTTCAACCAGGCCAATTCCTCTTTGAGACGTTCAGCTTTGGACATACCAGGAGTTTAGCAGGCATTTTCCGACCGACACATAACTTAAATTCGGCGGCCCAAATACCTAATATGGCAGGGTGCACCCTTCCTTCCTACCCGAAACCTGTTAAAAAACAGTCCTCTATCCGGACTTCTTCCTCACTTTCCTCCCAGCATATACGGCACATCTGCCGCATAAGAGCATATCCAGGTAATCGGGCCGCATAAGGCCTCCAAACCGGTTCGCTATTCTCCTGTCCCTGGCAGTATGTTCTTACAACGTTCTTATCCTTGGCGGACAATCCCCTTTTCTTGGGAATTGTCCTGCACCCACGCCTTCCGGGATCCATTGATTCCTCGGAAATTCGGGTAGCCATCCAGAGGTTCCGATCATGACCTCCTCCTCCCCGACCACCTGGCCTCGGCTGCTCGACCAAGTCAGGTACCGGAGCCGGGCCCTTCACTACAGCTACCGGACAGGGCAGGCCGATGTCTACTGGATCCGGTTCTTCATCCGTTTTTCCGGACGGCGGCACCCGTGGGATATGGGGTAGTCAGAGGTGGAACGTTTCCTTTCCTGGCTGGCCAATGAGCGTAAAGTCGCAGCGGCCCCCCCAGACCCAGGCGCTGAGCGCCCTGCTCTTTCTCTACCGACAAGTTTTGGGAGTCGAGCCGGATTGGCTGAACAACCTTACCCGGGCCAAGAAGCCCCGAGCGGATCCCCGTCGTCCTGACGCGGGAGGAGACGCAGGCGATTCTTGGCTGCTTGCAGGGTCAGCACTGGCTAATAGCGGGGCTGATGTACGGGGCGGGACTCAGGGTAATGGAGTGCCTCCGGCTTCGGATCCAGGACTTGGATTTCGGCTATCGGCAGATCCGGATCCGTCGCGATAAAGGGCACAAAGACCGGTTCGTGCCTCTGCCGGATTCCCTAATTGCCTCGCTCCAACATCAGATCGAGGAGGCCCAGCGGGCTCAGGAAGCGGATCTTGGAGACGATTTCGGCGAGGTTTCCATGCCCATTGCCCTGGCCAGCAAATATCCCAATGCAGCCTGGGAGTTGGGATGGTGGTTCCTTTTCCCCTCCAAAAGCACGGCAGTGGATCCGATTTCTGGGCGAGTTAAGCGCCACCATATCGACCCCAGCCCGATTCAGAAAACGATCTTGATCTTTGTTTCCTTCATGCTCGACATTGGTCACCCATTCTTCGGCCGCCTGACAAGCATCCGGTCTAATCCTTTGCCGGGGTCTGCTCCTCAGGCATACACTAGCCGCCTCTTGGGCTCCGGGATCTCCCGACCAAGCTCCTTGGCGGTCTCGATCCATTCCTCGATCACGGTCTTGCCAACGCCTCCCTTGTTGTTGAAGAGCGCGATGGTCCTCATTCAACGGCCCTCAGGGTCGCAGCCGTGTAGGTTGACTCGAACTCGAATACCGGGTCGGGATTTCCATTCTCCCGGAGGGGACACTTTGCGAGCGGTATGCTGTAACCGAAGTGCTGGGCATAACCGAGAACGTGCATTGCCTCGGCGACGAGGGGGTTTCGGTAGTCGGTAACCCAACGATCCCAGTCGGGGCCGGCCTATCACCGCCCCTGCGTGCAAACTCGGGCTAAATTCCTCCGTAGCGGGATTCGCTCAGCAGGGTCGGGCTCTGACGGGAGAACAGGGTGCCCGTAGGAGCGGGCGTTCGCTGCGCGAATTCACCAATCCTGGAATTCGTCCGGTAAGTCGGACTGCTACAGCACGTGTGCGGCCTCGCCGGCCGGAAGGTGGGAAGCTCAATTTTGCCCGATCATGCCGAGCTCCGGTCGCTTTCGGCTTTTTCGCCGAATATCGCGCGCATGCGTGTCGCGGTTTTCGCTCGTGCCTGGTCGTCGATATGGACGCTC
>CAYVMM010000226.1:0-2591 GCA_964452535.1 uncultured Gammaproteobacteria bacterium
CAGACCATCGCTGGTCCATGCCAGGGCCCGACCCATTGGGGGCAGGGCCCGCCGGTAGACCCATTCGGCATCCAGGGTGACGGAAGGCAGCTCGGGAGGATAGAGGCCGGAGAGCTTAAGCCAGGTGAAGGCCAGCGCTGAGAAGAACAGCAGCTGCAGCTGCGCCAGCACATGGGTGGCAGTGAAGGGGGTGTAGTCCGCACGCCAAGGGAGCATCTGATACAGCCACTCGGGGTAGATGCCAATGCCAAGGCACAAGGCCGCTGCCAGCCCCATCGCCGCGAGCATGTTAATCGGCGCTTCGCGGGGACGCAGGCCGGAATCGTGAGCGAAGAAGGCAAAGAACGGAATCTTGATCCCGGCGTGGTGGAAGACACCGGCGGAGGCAAACAGCAGGGCCAGCCACGTCCCATGGTAGCCTTCGTTCAGTGCCGCGCTCATAATGAGGGATTTGCTGACGAATCCGCTGAACAAGGGGAAGGCGGAAATGGAGGCGGCCCCCACGATGCACAAGGTGGCCGTCTTAGGCATCGTCTTGTACAGGCCTCCCAGGGCCGAGCCCTTGGTGTGTCCGACACGATGGAGGATAGCCCCCATGGACATGAACAGCAGGCCCTTAAAGATCACGTCGTTGAAGGCATGGGCTACCGCCCCGTTGAGGGCCAGGGCACTGCCCAGACCGATGCCACAGACCATGAACCCCAGCTGATTGATCATGCTGTAAGCCAGCACCCGCCGCAGGTCGTTCTCGATCACGGCATAGAAGATGGGGAAGCAGGTCATCACCGCCCCCACATAGACCAGCGGCTCGGCCCCAGGAAAGCCGCGGGCCAAGGCATAGATCGCGCATTTGGTCGTCAGCGCGCTCAGGAATACCGTCCCCGTGGCGGTGGCCTCAGGATAGGCATCGGTAAGCCAATTGTGCAGAAGGGGAAAACCCGCCTTGAGGCCGAAGGCCAAAAACAACAGCCAGCCGCCGGGTGCTCCCAAGCCGATCTCCCCAAAGGCCAAGCTGCCCGTGGCATGGGCCTGAACCAAGATCCCCGTGAGTAGCAGGACCCCGGAGACCCCATTCATCAGCAAATAACGCAGTCCCGCTGCTCGGGCCTGGGGGGTCCGACGCGCCCAGATCAGCAGCACTGAGGTTAAGGCTAGCAACTCCCAGAACAAGAACAGGGTCAGCAAGTCCCCTGCGAATACCGCCCCTAGGGCACTGCCGATATAGAAAAGGGCCGCCACCTGCTGCACGGTATCGCGTACGTGCAAAGCGAAAAGCAACCCCAAGAAGGCGGCGATATGGAACAGCCAACCGAATAGAAGGGCCAGCTCGTCTACCCGCACCCCGATGAGCTGGTGCCCCATGAGGTGGGCCTGCCAGGTCGCGTCGGCAGGCAGACCGGCCAGGTTGAGGCCCCCTGCTACCGGGACCAACAGCAAAAACAGGTCGCGCCACTCCCCCCGCAAGACGGCGGCGACGGGAGCCGCCAGGTAGAACACCAGGAAGGGGGCGAGCTCAGGCACCGTCATCGTAGTAATCTTCGGAGCGCATCACCGCTTTGCGCATCTCCTTGGCTATCAGGACCAATAAGACGCAAGCCACGAAGCCGTAGCCACCGTAGAACCCCCACCAGGATTCCAGGGGATGCTCGACATGGCGGTGAACGACGAAATCCAGCCCTAGAAGGAGGGCACAAAGGCCATACAGGGTGCGCAGGAGCCACCGCACATTGCGCGGGCTATCAAACAGGTGGGGCTTCTCGTCGCTCATGCCTTAGCCCTCAAACAAGCGGGCCGCTGCCGTATAGGGCAGCTCCGGGAAAAAGAACAGCGCGACCGAGCCCGCCGCCGTCAAGGTGATGGCAGCCAAGCAGGTCAGCGGGGCTTCCTGCAGGCCATAGTCGGACTCCGCCGCCGACTCGGCAAAGAAAGCACGCAGGGGAATGGGCAGCAGGTAGGCGATGTTGAGGAGGGCGCTGATCATCAGCACCGCCACCAGGAACCCTTGGCTACTCTCCAGGGCCCCCAGAGCAAGGTACCATTTGCTCCACAGGCCACCCCCCGGAGGAAGGCCAATGATCGACAGACTGGCCACGGCGAAGGCCGCAAAGGTTACCGGCATCCTTCGGCCCAGGCCGTTCAACTGACTCACCTGGGTCTTGTGGGCAGCTACCAAGATGGCCCCAGCGCAGAAGAACAGGGTAATCTTGCCGAAGGCGTGGGTAGCGATGTGCATGGCCCCACCGATCACCCCCATAGGCGCGGCTATCAGGGCGCCTGCGACAATGTAGGAGAGCTGGCTAACGGTGGAATAGGCCAAGCGCCGCTTAAGGTCATCCTGGCGCAGGGCGACCAGAGAGGCAATCAGGATGGTAACGGCGGCCAGGTAGAGTAAGGGGTCGGTGGTCAGCCGGGCCACCGTGTCCAAGCCGAAGATGTAGATCGCTATCTTGAGCACGGTGAAGACCCCGGCCTTGACCACCGCCACGGCATGCAGCAGGGCACTGACCGGCGTTGGTGCCACCATGGCGGCGGGCAGCCAGCGATGGACCGGCATCACGGCAGCCTTGCCAATGCCCAGCACATACAGGACC
>CAYVMM010000227.1:0-2567 GCA_964452535.1 uncultured Gammaproteobacteria bacterium
CAAGGAGCGATTGCCCGGCCCCCTCCGAACCGCCTTGGCCATGCGCTATGGCCAGCCCTCCCTTGCTGAGGGCTTGCTCGAGCTCACCAATGCCGGCGCCCGTCGGATCCTGATCCTGCCCCTCTATCCCCAGTATTCGGGGACCACCACGGGCTCGGTATTCGATGCAGTCACCCGCGAGCTGCGCAGTTGGCGCTGGATCCCGGAGCTTCGGTTCATCCATCACTATCATCGCGATCCGGGCTACATCGCAGCGCTGGCCAACAGTGTCCAAGAGCACTGGCAGATCCATGGACGGGGCGAACGGTTGGTGATGTCGTTCCATGGCTTACCTCGGCGTTATCTCCTTGCCGGGGATCCCTATCACTGCCACTGCCAAGTTACTGCCCGCTTGCTGGCGGAGGCCCTCGGACTCGAGGAGAGCGAGTGGCAGGTCACCTTCCAGTCCCGCTTTGGCCGAGCCCAGTGGCTTAAGCCTTACACCGACGTAACCATGCGTTCCCTGCCGGGGGAAGGGGTCAAGACGGTGGACGTTATCTGCCCCGGTTTCCCTGCGGACTGTCTGGAGACCCTACAGGAGATCGCCGATGAGAACCGCGAGCATTTCCTGGAAGCGGGCGGTGAGGATTTCCGTTACATCCCCGCCCTCAATGACCGCGCCGATCACCTGGACGCCCTAGCCGACCTCGCGGCTCGCCACTGCGCGGGATGGCCCGAGGCGGAGTCCGCTTCTGGGGCGTCCTTCCCCGACGAGGCAGAGCGAGCGGGCTCTCTAAAGCGCGCCCTGGATATGGGCGCAAGCCAATGAGACCGCTGCCCTGATCGCATAACCGGGCCGAAAAGGAATACCAACATGCCCGATGTCAAGGCCTATCTGAGGGAGCACACCAATCCGCCGGTCTTCCTCTTATCCCTGGCGGTGGTCCTCGCCCTGGTGGGGTGGGGAATAGCGGCTCCGGTCCAGCTCGGCGTAGCGGCGAGCTCAGTAAAAGCCTGGATTGCCAACAACTTTGGCTGGTGGTTCCTGGCCTCGGTGATGGGCTTTCTGATCTTCGCCCTTGTGATCATGTTCAGCCCCTACGGTCGCATCCGCTTGGGCAAGGACCATGAACGACCCTACTGGAGCACCTGGGCCTGGTTCGCCATGCTCTTTACGGCCGGGATGGGCATCGGCCTGGTGTTCTACGGGGTAGCCGAGCCCATCTCCCACCTCAAAAACTACCCCCTGGAGCCCAACCGTCCTGGAGAGGCCGCCCTGCAAGCCATGCACACCACCGTCTTCCACTGGGGGCTCCATCCCTGGGCGGTCTATATCGTCCTGGGACTCTCCATGGGCTACTTCTGTTTTCGCCATGACCTGCCTCTGCGACCGGCCTCGGCGCTCTACCCCCTCATCGGCCAAGGGCTCTACCGCTGGCCCGGTCAATTGATTGATATCCTGGCAGTTTTCGGAACCCTCTTCGGATTGGCCACCTCCTTGGGCCTCGGGGCGTCGCAGATCAATGCCGGCCTGCACGCCGTGGTCGGCATGCCCAAGGGGCCGACGGCCAAGGTCGCCATCATCGTGGTGGTGACGGCAATCGCCGGCACGTCGGTTTTCCTAGGACTGGATAAGGGTATCCGCCGGCTGTCGGTATTCAATATGTACGCGGCTATCCTATTGGCCGCCGTCGTCTTCGTGGCCGGCCCGACCCTGTTCATCCTCAACTATATGGTGGAGAGCACCGGTTACTACCTTCAGCACCTTCCGGGCACTAGCCTCCGCAGCTTCATCCTCTCCCCCGATGGACGGGGCTGGCTCGAGGACTGGACCCTGTTCTACTGGAGCTGGTGGATTTCCTGGTCACCTTTCGTCGGCATGTTCATCGCTCGGGTGTCCTGGGGCCGGACCATCCGAGAGTTCATCCTGGGCACCCTCCTGGCTCCCGTCGGGGCCTCCATCGTGTGGTTCTGCACCCTAGGAGGAGCGGCCGTCCACGAGATCCTGATCGAAGGCAACCTGGCCCTCGTGAATGCCGGGACAACGGACGCCCTCTTCCAGCTCCTAAAGGGGTTGCCTCTGGGCGACGCCCTGGAGGTCACCATGTCCCTCCTAGCGGTGGTGGTAGTCGCGGTGTTCTTCGCCACCTCTTCGGATTCCGGCTCGCTCGTGGTGGACATGCTCACCAATGGGGGCAACCCCCACCCCATCTGGCAGCAGCGGCTGATCTGGGCGATCCTGCAGGGGGCCATCGCCGCCATCCTGCTCGTGGCAGGGGCCATGGTAAGCGGGGATCCCCTGTCCGCCCTGCAGACGGCAGCCGTGGCCTCGGGGCTGCCCTTCTCAATCGTCTTGGTGCTGATGTGCTGGGGCTTAGTTCGCCAACTGCGGCAAGAACCTATCCAGGACGCCCCCTTGGCCATCTAGCTAGGGGAATGGGAGAAGGGATCGGTCAGCTGCGCCAGACAGCGATGGCCAGCAGGAGCCAGGCCACGATGAGAGCGGTTCCCCCTACCGGGGCAACCGCCCCCAGCCACCTTGGCCCCCCTGCGGCGAGGCCATACAAGGCCCCGGCAAAGATGCCGAT
>CAYVMM010000228.1:0-2566 GCA_964452535.1 uncultured Gammaproteobacteria bacterium
GATCACCCAACGCGCCTCCAGGTAACCAAAGCTCCGGGGGGCCACACAACCCTCCAGAACCTTACACTTACCGGCCCTACGCCGAAGTCGGGCTTCGTCATAACGACGCTGACCCCCTTCGGTGTAAATATCGGGGGTCAACCGCTCCGCTTTTTCCCATCGATACAAGGTCAAGACGGAAACGCCCAGAATCTTGGCCGCTTTTGCAATTGAAACCACAACCTTACTATAACGTACCACGTTAATAGGTCTCAAAAGGAAATGATAGAGTTTGCTTTAGCTGTTAATTCCCCCTCGTCGCTCCCTGCCGGGCTATCTCTCATTGTCATGCGTGCTTCCTGCAATGGCCAACTCCCGCCATCCAGGGCCGCTATAACGGCCACCGATGGACCGGCTCGCCACTGTCCTGATGCTTGCGATAGGCTGTCACCAAGGCCGAGAAATCCCGCCCTTGCCTCTGGGTGAAGGCAATCTGCCACGCTGCCCCCGTAAGTCGGGTACGCACTCGCTCCCCGATGATCCCCAGCAGATCGTCGATGTCCCTTGCTGTACAGCCCAGATCCTGGAGCCCTTCCCGCGCCATGGGCAGGAGCTCTTCCTGGAAGAGCCGGAAAAGAGGCCAATTCCGCCCATCCAGCCAGAGCAGGTTGGCCTCCAGGCTATGCTTGGCCGCACGATAGAAATTCTCCCGGGCGGCAGGGAACTCCAGCTGGGTCTCCGGGGCCTCCCCGCACTCGCCCAAGATCCGAAGCAAGCCAAAGAACAGGGCGGCATTGGCGATGGTATCCACCACGCTCGGCCCCGAGGGCATGGTCCGATGCTCCAACCGCAGATGAGGGGTCCCATCCTCGTCGAATCCCAACAGCGGTCGGTTCCAGCGCCAAATGGTGCCATTGTGAAGCCGAAGGTGGGGTAAGGTCTCAGGGGGATCCTCCAATTCTGCCGGCAACAACGGCGGATAGTGGGCGAGGTTCTCCTCGAAGAGCTCCATGAGGGAGTCCCGGACATAACCGCTACCGAAAGTGGCCCGCATTACCGGACCGAAAGCGGC
The DNA here is from genome assembly GCA_964452535.1 of uncultured Gammaproteobacteria bacterium. GTDB lineage: Bacteria > Pseudomonadota > Gammaproteobacteria > Thiohalorhabdales > Thiohalorhabdaceae > Thiohalorhabdus. The sequence goes on from CAYVMM010000228.1 coordinate 1,052, forward strand.
CCCTCCGTAACCTCCAGAGGCCACGGATTGCTCGAATAAAGGGATCCGGGTCTCCCGCCAAAGCCGACGACCGAGCAGGAAAGGGGAGTTGGCGCTCACCCCCACCATGGGGCCGGACAGGATCACCGCCGCATTATGATAGCGAACCGCTTTCGCAGGCGCGAGCTGGAAATGGAGCTGAAAGGAGGTGGTAGCGGCTTCGAACATGACATCGCGGTGCTCCGTGTGCAGGAACTCGGCCCCCTGGATATCCAGCTTCAGGGGGCGACCGCAACGCAGGCGCATGATCTGATCGTTCAAGGCCCGATAGCGGGCCATCTGCGACATGGCCTCGATGCCGACCATGGCCTCGCTTAGGGTCGGCAGGATACCGATCATCACAGGCGCTGCGCCCAGCGCTGCGCCGTGATTCTGACAGAGCCGCCAATTGGCCGACAGCTCCGCTTGCATCCGGGAAAGGGCGTCCCCTGTCACCGCTCGGGGGACAGCGTTGAGCTCAAAGTTGAACCGGGCCAGCTCAGAGGAAACCCGGTCCGCCGGCATGCGGGCCATAAAGGTTTCGCTGATCGGAACGGGGTCATTGTAGGCGCTTCCTACTAACCAGGCCTCGAGCTCATAGCCCCCTATCCCTTGCCGAGGCGAGAATCGGCCCTCGGCGAAAAGGGCCCTGAGGGCCTCGGTCTCCGCCCGCAGCTGGGCAGCAAAGCGTTCAAAATCCCGCTGATCAAATGCTTCCCCTTCGATCTCTCGGCCCATTGCGGCTACTCTTCCTTTCTCTCCGGCTTGGGGACGCCATCCGACGACAGTGCCCAAGGGAGAGCCGTGGTGCTCATCGGCCCTAGCGAACACCCAGGGATCCGGGGACGCACCCGGAGGGAGGGCCACCCCCTCGTGGCCGAACGGCAAATCGGTTCCGCCCTCGGACCGATCCCGATCGGGACGCGTGCTCGGCCCTTCCCCCTTTGCCCGAACGGATTGAAGGGGAACATCAATCCAGTCCCCCGAACCAGCCCAATAACGGGGGATCGGCGCTAGGGGGGGCCGCCCTTCGAGCCCCTTCCCAGTCACGCTTCACCTGGTGCCGAGCCGAAAACCTCCGGACGAAGCTGGAGCTCCCTTGGGTAGGGCCTGGTTAGATCCGCCTCAGGCCCGGATAGATACCGATTCCTCGGGCGAAGGTAGGAGCCTCCCACCTTGGCTGATCTTGCCTTCGCCCGACGAAGTCGGGCTCCTACAACAGCCCTTGCCATCCCGTAATGCCATTCCACGTTGTAGGAGCTCGATTTATCGAGCGAACCGATTTATCGGGCGAATCTGAGGCAATGGGGCCCATCCAACCTTCGCCCCCTAAATGGGGCTCCTACAATGGCCATTTGCTCTCCGGCAACGCTTATCCTACCCCTGTCCTACCGCTTTAGCGAGCGAGCTTCCCCTTAGTCGGAGCGGGCCTGCCCCGGACCCGAGCTGACCTCAGCCAGCTCACTTCGGGGCATGAGCTGGGCCGCCCAGCCCTTG
>CAYVMM010000229.1:0-2551 GCA_964452535.1 uncultured Gammaproteobacteria bacterium
GATGGCTTCCAGGGCGCGCTCCCGGAGCCCATTGGCCTGGAGGCTGATGAACCACGGGGGAGTGGCCCGGAACAGGACCGGGGTTTTGTGCCGCCAGCAATGCGGGTAGCTGTGGGGCAGATCCTGGCGTTGGATTAGGCTGCCCTGCTCCTCTAGGAGGGCTACCACATCGGCATTGCCCTCCAAGGCGTCCCGGCCGCCGACAAAGGGGATCTCGGGGCAGAAGTGCCCGGCCTCATCGACGCAGGTCTCAGTGAGCAGACCGTACGCCTGCCCGATCTCGTAGTCATCCAGACCGTGGCCGGGAGCGATATGGACGCATCCGGTCCCCGCCTCCAGCGTGACATGCTCCCCCAGAACCACTGGCACTTCCCTGTCCTGAAGGTAAGGATGGCGAAGGATCAATCCTTCCAGCTCCTGGCCCCGATAGCGGGCAATCACCCGGACTTCCCCTAGGCCCCACCGGGTGGCGACCTCATCCAGTAGGTCCCCGGCCACGATATAGCGTCGGTCATCCGCCTGAGCGAGGACATACTCCAATGCAGGATGAACGGCGACCGCCTGATTAGCAGGCAGGGTCCAGGGGGTTGTGGTCCAGATCACCACCGCCGCCCCCTCAACAACCCGCGCCAAGGGGCTCTCTGGAGCCCGGGCGACGGGAAAGGCCACATCGATGGCGGGGTCGGTGCGGTCATGGTACTCCACTTCCGCCTCCGCTAGGGCGGACCCGCAGGCCGCACACCAGTGGACTGGCTTGGCACCGCGATAGATACTGCCGCTGGCGAGCACCTTGCCCAACTCGCGGACGATCTGGGCCTCGTAGGGGTAATCCATGGTGACGTAGGGGCGCTCCCAGGTACCCGCTACCCCGAGCCGCTTAAACTCGCCCCGCTGGATATCCAGATAGATTTGGGCGTACTCCCGGCAGCGCCGACGAAATTCCTTGGGGCCCACAGACTCGCCCATTTCCTCGATCTGCTGCTCCACCTTCTGCTCGATGGGCAGCCCGTGGCAGTCCCAGCCCGGCACAAAAGGCGCGTCGAAGCCCGCTAGGTGCTTAGATTTGCAGATGATGTCCTTGAGAACCTTGTTGACCGCATGGCCGATGTGGATATGGCCATTGGCATAGGGCGGGCCATCGTGGAGCACGAAGGAAGGCCGACCCCGCGCCGTTTCCCGGGCCTTCTGGTAGACTTCAGCCTCCTGCCAGCGGGCCAGCTGAGCCGGTTCTCGCTCGGGCAATCGAGCCCGCATGGGGAAATCGGTACGAGGGAGATTGAGGGTCTCTTTGTAGCTCATAATATCGCCGATCCAGGCATAGCTTGCGAGCCTAAGGTCGCGAAAGAAGGCTAACTATCTTATCATTCCGATCCGGATGACCCTGGACTCGGATGGGCGAAATGCTCCCGTACCCGGGCCACATCCTCGGCAATCTGACCCCGGAGGCTGATCAGGTCCTGGAAAGGCTGCTCGGACCGGAGGCGTTTTCGAAGCACAACTTCCAGGATTTGGTAATAGAGGTCGCCCCCGAACCCGAGCAGATAGGCCTCGATTTGCTCACGGCTGCCCCCAACGGCGGGCCGATGGCCTATGCTTACCGCCGCCGGATAGTCGGCGGCGAGCCCTGCCGCCCGGACCTCACCAGCAAAGATGCCGGCCACGGGGAGCGAAGGATGGTGAGTATGCAGGTTGGCCGTGGGGAAGCCCAACCGATGGCCCAGCCCGTCGCCCCGGACCACCCGTCCATGGATGCTATACGGTCGCCCCAGGAGGCGCTCAGCAGTGACCAAGTCCCCCTCAGCCAAGGCCATCCGAATGGCCGTGGAGCCGATGATCTGGCCCCCCTCCCACAGCTCAGGGACCCCTTCCGCTTCGAATCCAGCCACGGCACCCTTCCGCTTCAAATCGGCCAGGCCCCCGCGAGCCAACCGGCCAAAAGTAAAATCCTGGCCCACCACGAGGTGACGGACCCCTAACCCAGCCACTAGGACACGATCGATAAAATCGTCGGGCTCAAGGGCGGCCAATTTGCGATTGAAGGGAAGGACCAGCAAGCGCTCCATCCGGTAGCACCGCAGGGCCGCTACCTTGCCGCGCAAATCGGTCAGGCGGGTCGGGGCCGTCTCCGGCGACAGGAATTCCTTGGAGTGGGGCTCGAAGGTGACCACACAGGCCGGCAGCCCCATTTCGGCCGCTCTCTCCTGGACCCGTCTGAGCAAGACCGCATGGCCCCGATGGACACCGTCGAAATTGCCGATGGTCACCACGCAGCCGCGGTGCCGAGGGCGCAAATTGTGGATCCCGCGGATCAGCTCCATGGAATTCGCCATAAGGTTCAGCGATCAGGGAGAAGCGCTTCGAAAAGCCGGATCGCCGGTTCGGAAGCCGTGCCCAACGCACCTTATGATAACCCGCCGTGCCGTATCTCTGCAGGGGAAACTCGTGCCCGAGAGCGGCCCTACAGGGTCTGGCCTCGGACCGCCGCCACTAGCCACGATGGCGCCCGACGGAGCTCCTCTACGCCCAAAAGCCACGCCACAAGGAGGTATCC
>CAYVMM010000230.1:0-2545 GCA_964452535.1 uncultured Gammaproteobacteria bacterium
ACGGGCATTGCCGATCGCATGATACATCAGCGCGAACTCGCGGAAGACCGAGCCCTCGCCGGGGTCGATTAGGGCCGCCCAGGCGTTTTGGCACCACGTCTGCCCGCCCTCGCGGGTCTCGCAGAGGTCCTCGCCCGTGCGCGCGTTGAGGTAGCGGGACCCTCGCGGTTCGACGATGAAGGCCCCAAAGAGGCCGTGGCTCACCTGGTAGCGCTGCTTGGGCCCGCGCGATTGAATCCGGAATGTGCCTTCTTTGTAGTAGTCGGGATCGATGTACCACGCGTACTCGATTTGCTCACCGGGCTCAGCGATCGCGTCCGCGTTGGTCGAGAGGGCCGCGTCGCCGGACTCGGGAAGTACGAGATCCGCTCCGTTGATATGGAAGCTAGCAGGCAGGCCGGCCTCCCCGTCTAGAACGTCCGGATTCCGATCCAATGCGTTCTCAAAGGTAATCCGCACGCAATCGCCCACATTGGCGCGAATGGTGAGCGGTTGGATGGGATCGCCGCCCAATCCCAATGTGAGGTCGTAGGGTTGGGGCATGCCGTCGCTGGCCGCCTCTTGAGCGCGGACCGCCGCTAGGCGCCCGCGTAGCACGTACATGTGGCCCTGAGGATCATGATCGCCCCAGCGGTTCAGTCGCATGTCGACGTTGATCGCCAGGACATCGTAGCGCTTAATCGGGGCATCCGCCGGGCAGCGCTGCGCTTGATGCGGCTTCTGAGCCGATTTAGGGGGACTCCCCTTAGGAGATTTCCCCATTGTCAGGATGGGTCCCTGCGTCTTTTGGTGGCGGCCCATTGAAAACCCGGGTCGGGCTTCGACGCGCTTCTCGAATTGTCGCTTCATTCGCTCTCGCCTGGCCCTGGCGTGGGCTTCGGACTCGAAGCCCGAGCCAGTCGCGGCGGTGGGTTGCTCGGCGGCCGGCTCATCGGCCGCAGACGCGGCGGCGGGACTGGCCTGAGCGCTTTTCGGGTTTACAGAAACCAACGCTCCCAGACTCAAACTGAGCAGGCCGGCAACGCCCCAACCGAGAAGGGTTGGACCGATGGGCCTGCGACCGCTTGGCCTGGCGCTTGACGTCAATGGCGTGCCTAGGAATGCAATCGCACGATTTTTCGGCTTTCCAGCATAGTTACGCATAATGGATTCCTTGCTTGCAGCGTACCCGCTCGGGTGCGCTAACTTGGCTGAATTCAACGCACGCCTCGAGTTCGTCCAGCGTCCCGGGAGTGTCAACCTCGGTCGGCAAGCCACAGATAGGACCAGGCTCTGCCTTCGGCTTCCCCTAGCCAGCTACTGAAAAACGAGCGCCATCTAGCCCCATTCCCTTCTGGGAAGGGGCCGGAGGTTCCGTTCCCTTGGGAACCCATAGTTAAGCTACCCCCTATGCGTGCTCACAATCGCCCGGGAAAGTGCTCAAAACGTGCGCAAAAGGTGCTCAAAAGGTGCGCAAACGGGGGGTGTTCGAACGGCTGTTGGCGGGGCGTGGGGGCCTTTATCAGAGGTTCCAAGATGGCCACAATCTGTCCGAAAGGGGGCACCACCGGTTGGCTCGACCCGTCACAGGGGAGGCGGTCATGGTGGCGAGCCCCTGCCCGGCACGTTCTAGCCAGCGCTTGAAAAGCAGGCTTGTTCGGCTAGGGAAGGATAAGCCGAACGTATAAGAAAGCCGGTTTCATAGCGGTTCACATTGCGGTAAGGCGGGCGAATCCGGAAGGCTTGAGGGTGTAACCGACCGGGCACGGGATCGGAGCCGTACCCGGGCCTTGAGACCGTTCTCATGGCCCCTTTTCTCGATATTAGGCATGAGCGCAATGGACAATGAGCAGCCATCCCCGGAGAGCGGCGAATCTAACGGGGATCACACAGCCGAGGCCCAGCGCCACTGGCGTATGGAAAAGGCCGAGCGGTTCCGCCATCAGGACGTCGGCGATCAGCAGGGCTGGTACGACCGAAAGGCGCGCCGCTACAAGCCGTACGACATCCACACCAGCTTGGCATCCTGGCCGCTGGCGCGGCTACCACGGTGCTCCAGGTGTGGGGGAAAACGCCGGACCCCATCGCCACCGCCGTGCTCGGCGCCGTTGTGATCCTGCTCAAGGGCATGCAGGAGCTGCATCTGTATCAGGAAACGTGGCTGGCGTACCGCAAAGCCGCCGAGAGCATGAAACGCGAATACCGCCTGTTCGTGAACCAATCCGGGTCTTATCGCCGGATCGACGACGAGCTCGCTTACTGCCGCTTCGTCGAGCGGATCGAAGCAATTATTGCCGAGGAGCAGAAGCTGTTCTTCGAGCACCAGCAGGAGAGCAGCAATCAATAGCCGCATGCCAGGGCCAAACGGCCGTTCCCTTTAGTCGGTGGGTACCTGCGCTTCCAGCGCGTGCTGGATGGAGGCCATCCAAGCCGCTAGCTCCCCCCGCTGCCGGCGGGCCTCATTGATCAACCGCAGGTTTCGCGCCGTGGTCTCCGGCTCCCAGACCTCGCGCATGGCTGCCAGGGTCTGGCTGAGCGTTCGTTCCGCCTCTTCCCGATCCTTACC
>CAYVMM010000231.1:0-2542 GCA_964452535.1 uncultured Gammaproteobacteria bacterium
AGTTGCCCTCGGGAGTGTAGAACTTCACCGCGAAGCCGCGCGGATCCCGCCAGGTGTCGGGGCTGCCGCGCTCGCCGGCTACCGAGGAGAAGCGCACCAGGACATCGGTCTTGGCGCCGGGCTGAAGAAATGCGGCCTTGGTGTAGGCGCTGACGTCGCTCGTTACCTCGAAGTGGCCGAAGGCACCGCCGCCCTTGGCATGCGGCTGCCGCTCCGGGATGCGCTCCCGATTGAAATTGGCCATCTGCTCGACCAGGTAATGGTCGTGCAGCACGATGGGCCCGTTCGGGCCGACAGTAAGGGAATGCTCGTCGCTGGATACTGGGGCACCACCGTCGGTGGTGGTTGGCTTGGGCTCGTCGCTCATGGGTCACTCCTTGCCTCAATCTTTGAGAGCCGCCGGTGACTTCTGCTGCTCCCCCTTCCGTAACCATCCCACCCCAATGCCTCCTTAACACTGGCGGATCAGTCATGTCCAATTTGGTGCTGAACCATCGGTTAGTGCCACTTTTGAAGCGGCGCACCAGTACCTCACTCGCCTCATCATGGTCGAGTCGCCATTCCCTTCCCATCCCACCGTACATTCCGTTTTCCCGAGTACGGTGGCCCGACAGTCTTCATCGCACGGCTGGCTGAGAAGGAAGCTGCGCGCCATTCTCTGGCGCCAACTACGCCGATTTCTGTTGATGAGGAGCCAGTGGAAGCAGCTGGTAACAGGCGCTATCCTGGAGACAGCTCGCTAGCCGAGTACCGCTTTAGCAACCGTCAAGGCCGCCCCCAAATACCTCAAGGAGCTGTGACTGAGCGAGGACGGCATGAGGCGAAGGGTGCAAGAGCGCTATGAGCTCCTAAAGCCATAATCGGGAACTCAGACGCAAGCATCAGCCGGCCCTAATGTCAAGGGCTCCGGGGAAGTGTGTAGCCCCCCGGAGCCTAATCATTGGTTACCAGGATAAGGTAATCAGCCGGTGATTTTTATGAGCTGACGAGCTTGATGTGAATATCCAAAGTGGTGCCGGTCACTTCGTAATGAGCGGTCTCCCCATTTTTTTCGTATGTCATGTGAGGTCCGCTGGTTGTGTGCCCAAGAGCAGCGTCCACCACCGGAAAAACCTCTGCCCCAACATTCACATTGTGGTATTCGGCCAGATCGATGACTCGCGTCTGCGGATTCGGATAAGAGTCGGTCCAGGGCGTTACCACACCATGGGTGCTTTTGGCGCGTGCCCACATTGTGAAACCGCCATTATTCGTCACGGCCATCTTTTGAGCTTTGGCCATTGTTTTGCCCCCTTTTGGACAAGTTATGGAAAAACGGACAATGACGTGGAGCGTGAGTGTGCCGATTGAAGGGGGGTGGGTCAACTATTAGAGCGGGTAAGCGCGGTGCGGCCCCGGTCATAGGGCACCTAGGGGCGAGCGGGGGACATTCCGAGCTTGAGACAGCTCACCGGGACCTTGGCGGGGCGGTTGACTACCTGGGAGCCTAATCCGATCTTCCACGGAAGGGATAGAGAGTTCCTATTTAAATCAAGGGATTGAAAAAAGAACTGCCTGTCCCTTCTAGGTACACCCCCGTTACGGTTGAATGGGCCAGCGGCCATCTCGGCAAAGCTTCTGCCGAATCAAGGTGATATGGGAAGGTCCGAGCAATCTAAGCGCTTTGCCGATGGCAATCGAGTTTGAGGAAGTAAGCGGCTTTCAGCAACCCCTAATGGGGGGGTTACATGGCTACGCGAGTCAGGCCGAACCCAATGTAAGACCCTGAAATCAAAGAACAAACAAGCAAAGTCAAACAAGAAGATCAGGTTAATCGATCTGCTCCGGCGTAGGGCTCAGAATGGGATCAATGAGGCCGTGGAAGCGAAGTTGGCTGATTTCCTAACCCGCATCGGGCCATTCAGCTCCGAGTTGAGCGCCGGTGGTGGGCAATGGTTACCAGTTCCAGCCCATGATTTGGAGAGGCATTGGCAACATGCCCGTTCCGAGATCAAGGGGTCGGGGCCGCAACAGTTGGACCTCCGGTCCTCTCTAAGCATACGGCCTGGCAGGAACGAGGTTTGCGTGATCACCGTTATGTGGACTAGGAGAGCAAAGGGTTCAATAGCCTACTCCAAGTCAAGCGCCAGTGCGGTCGGCGACGGAGGATCGGGGAATCGGCGTAAGCGCTCGGGGCACTGCTATTTGGCACCTTTTATTTGAGCCTCACTCGTCCGATGTGTTAGCGGGATGATAAAAAAGTCCGATAATATACTACATGTAGTGCGAGTAATTCCTTATGGGCCACTATTGATGGTGGGAGCGAGGGGTTTTTCATCACCCTGTTAGTGTCCCAAGAGTGCCCTGACCCATAGAGCACTTCTATAAGTATTTGATTTCTTTGGTGGGCCGTCCAGGATTCGAACCTGGGACTCGCTGATTAAATTCGGGGCTCGAACCGCCCTACCCTATTGATTAACCAAACTAAATGGGGGGGATCTGGTGTCTACCCCACCTAATTCACGACGGTAGCCCGATATAGGTATGGCGTGAGGCTTTCCCC
>CAYVMM010000232.1:0-2538 GCA_964452535.1 uncultured Gammaproteobacteria bacterium
CCTGGATCTGGGTCTGAGTCGAGAGCTGGCCGGCGATGGAGTAGACATTGATCGTGTCGCTGGGCCCACCCATGAGCTTCTGGCCGAACCGTTCCATGACCATCATGAAATAGAGCTGGATGATGGCGAATACGGGCATCCAGGATTGGATCCAGACCGCCGTCATGACGTATCTGCCGACCAGCCGGACAGCGTGTGGGCCCAGCGTGATCAAGAAGGCCGCAAAGGGGGCGATCGCGTAGATGAAGCCTTCAAAGAAGGTCAGCAGCGGAATCACCGTGTCCTTGAACAGGCTGCCCTCGGTCGCCCACTGGAAATTCCGTTGCTTGGGGGACTGGAACTCGATGCCCGCCTGGGCGAACTCCTGATTGATCTGGCCCTTGTAGGACCGGATGGCCTCCGGAATCAGGTTCATGATCGCCATGTTGTGGGCGGATTGTGCCGGTTGCGGGGTTTCGGGAACTGATCGGAGGATGGGCCGGAGGGCCTCCTCAATGGCCTGGAATCCCGACACCGTTTCCATATTGGTCTCGGACCGCTCCATCAACCGGCCCAGGTAATCCCGGAACGCCTTGTCGAATCGGCTCGTTTTGTAGGCTTGCAATTTCGCGTACGCCTGATCGCACGAGGGACGGGCATCGGCGGATACGGAGGGCAGGAAAATCCGGGTCCGCTGGGCTTGGTTCGCCTTCCGCCACCGCATGGCCCGCCAGAGATCCTCGGCGTTCCGGAGCCGCTCCGCCGAGAAAGAGCCCAGCCGGATCCCCCGGAGGGTGCAGTCGGCGAGATAGTTCTTGACCGACCGGGCGAAGTTGGCGTCCTCCCGCCCTTCCACGTCCCGGTAGTCGATCGTGTAGCTGGTCTCCAGGGCCTTCAACGGGCTGAGAAGGCCATCCTCGGCCATGGAGGGGTACGAGTAGGCCTGCTCGAAGGCCTCCGTGAAGTAGTAGCCCAGGTGGGAGGTGATGGAGCCCGCCACAGCCGGCCCCATGGGGACGTTGGCCACGGTGCTGACCTGGCCGGTTTTGACGTCGGTTAGCGAGACGGTTGTGGTCGTTCCGAAGGCCAGAGCGAAGAACACCCCCGAGCTAACGATCCAGCCCACCGAGATCCTCCCATCGTCCATGAGGCCCTTGAGGGCGGCCCCGGCTCCCCCGAGGAGGAACCCCACCATGATGGCGCCTCGAAAACCCGGGCTGCCCACAATGGCGGCTAACCCCTGCAAGATCTCGGTGAGGAAATCCAGGTCCCCGATGGAGTAGATGTGCCACATTGGCTGGTGCTGTCTACGAAGCCATCAGCCGCCCGAAATAAAGAGGTCGGGGGGCTGGACGGCGAGGCTGTTGATCAGCGACTGGTAGGCCTGGAGGAAACGGGCGTTCGCCTTGTTGGGGCGCGCCAGCTTCCGCAGGTTGCGGTAGATTGCCTCCCTTCGGTCGTTGAACTTGCTCTGGTACTTCTTCACCCCGGGCTTGTTCAGGGCCTGCAGGCTCATGGAGACGGTCTGGGCCATCTCGTCCACTATCTGCTGGACCAGTATGATGGCGAGGTCGTGGGCTGTCGCCTGGGCGTACGAGGTGCCCAGGCCCACCTTGTTCCCCAGGTTGTGCAAGGCGCCTCCGATCGGCAGGGGGACGTTGTCGAGGAAGGCCTTCTGGTCCGGATGCAACGTGCCTTGATTCATCATGAGGACTTCCACCATACCCCTGCGGTATTTGCCCCCTCCAAGCAGGATATTTTCGATCCGTTCCCGGAAGCCCGGGAGGGTGACGGTCTCGGTCGTGAGCTTGTTGCCCGCACCGTTCGGGAGGCAGCGGTCATTGGGGCACTCGTAGAGCTCGACCCTTCCCCCATTGATCAGGTCATTCACTTTCAAGGTGCTCGGCTTGATCCGGAAATCCGGGTTCGCCAGCTCGTCGGCCGTGACAATGAGGGTTCCAGTCAACGACATGATGGCCTCCCGGAGGTCCTTGTCCCCTCCAGCCGACCACCACTTCTGCGCCTGTTGTCTCTTCATCGCCTCGTAGGCGATGTTGGCGTTGATGGCCTTGGAGATCTCTGAGCCTGGCCTGGAGGGGTCCTGATACTGGGTTACCTCCTCCTGGGCCTGACTCCGTTCGGTCGAGGAGCCCTTGGACTCCGCCGCGAACTGGTCGGCGACCCAACCCTTGTCCCGGGCGAAGTTGTTCAGTCTTTGGCCCCACTTCTTGGTGTATTCCTTGAGGGTGCTCGAGGGGACCAGCGCCTTGGCCGCCCGGCAGCTGTTGCCCAGGTACTTGTTCATGGACTGGATGCCGGACTGGATCTTCTGCATGAGCTGGCTGCAGGAGGGGCACATGTTCTGCATTGCCAGCTGGAACGAGTAGGCGACCGCGTTGCTCGCAACATCCCTTGCCAACTGGATCCAGCGGTCGGTATCGAACATGGAGAAGGAGCCGCCGAATAGGCTGATCCCGCCACAACCCGCCCGGATTCCGGGGGGCTGGAAGGCCACGGGGTTCGCCGTCATGACATTGGTGCTGACCTTGAAACGGCCCC
>CAYVMM010000233.1:0-2523 GCA_964452535.1 uncultured Gammaproteobacteria bacterium
TTTCTTCAAGGTCACAGTCAAGAAGAAACTGGTAGATCCTGACAGGCTTTCCCAAACGCCCCCGGAGGAACAGCCGCCGCGCAGTTTCCGACCCCTTGGCCAGGGGCCGGATCGCGAGTCGGGACGGAGGGGCTGTTGCTTTGGTTGTTCGCCCCGTAGCCCTCGACAATAGTCCCGAAAGGCTGGCTCTGCAGAAAGACGTGACCCATGGCCATTCAGGAGCTTGGTCTTTCCCATTGTCTAACCGCGTTGGCTGGTGGGGTGGCCCGGGATACTGCTGAATTCCGGTCCATGGTCAGCGATTCCCTTCGGTTCCTGCCCGTGACCGCCTTGCTCGGTCTGGGCATGGTGACGGGCTTGGTTCGACGTTTGGCACGGTTGAGTCTCCCTCCCTTGAGTTGGATTGGGGGTGCTTCACCGTAGTCCTTGGGATCGGACTGCCCTGGATCGCAGCAGTGCAAACCGAGACGGACCTTTATCGATTCTTTGCACCGGCCCATCCCCTGATTCGTTCGGTGAACCGGATTGAGGCTAAGCTGGCCGGGGTTACGCGTCTGGAAGTGGTCTTCCAAGGGGATGAGCGTATAGTCCTGAGCTTTGTGTTGATGGGGTTGTTCGGGATTTGGCTGGACATGGCCACTGGCTTGATTGCTAGCGTGGCTGTCGGTATCGCAGTAGATGACACGATCCACACCTATCAAGGGTTTCGCCAGCGTCGCCAAGTCGGTCGAGGGGTAGCCCCTTCTTTGGCTCGGATCTACCAGAAAGCGGGCCGGGAAATTACCGCCACGACCTTAATCCTGGTAACCCAATTCCTGATCAGGATGCTTTCTGATTTTCCCCCATTGCCCATTTCGGTCTGCTGAGTGCAGTAGGCACCCTGGTTGCATGGCTATTCGACGTGCTTCTGTTGCTAGCCCTGCTAGTAGGAGGGGAACGCCTAAGCAGGCGCTGGACCCCCGAGAGGCCGAATGAGTCGGCCTAGCTCCCAGAGATGGAAGAAAGCAAGAGCTTTCCTCGGCGTCCGAGGGCTGGAATTGAAGGGGATTGTTGACGATCCCCGAACGCAAGAAGGTGGGTGACGAGATGTCTACTGCTGGTTCGATGGTGCAGGCTTTTCGATCTTATTTTGATCTCCTTATGGCGAATAGCAGAGAGCTCAAAAACGAATGTTATTACCTGCGTTGGCAGGTCTATTGTCAGGAATTGGGTTACGAAAACCCGTACCGACACGACGATCTGCGGGAAGTGGATGAAAGCGATGAGCAGGCCGTGCATACCCTGCTTCGGCATCGAAAGACAGGGATTGCCGCTGGCACGGCTCGGCTGGTTCTGGCCGATGCCGAAGAGCCGGCAAAGCCATTCCCGATTGAAACGGCGGCTCAGGAGAGTTTTTTTTTACTCATTGGGAGGAGCGAGCAACTTGGTCCCGGAACCAATTGGCGGAGATCTCCCGGTTCGCGATATCTCCTTCTTTCCGTCGGCGGACTGGAGAGTGCCATTCTCCCGAAGGCATCAGCCCTCAGACTGTTTATCAGGATAGTCTGCTCGAGGGAACTGGCTCGCGGCGCTGTTTTCCTCATATCTCCCTTGGTCTGGTTGCCGGGTCCGTTCGAGTAGCACTGACGCAGGAGCAAGCTTGGCTCTATGCTCTGATGGAGCCTGCGCTGATTCGACTGCTAAAGCGCTTTGGTGTTGCTTTCCGTCCCGTGGGTAAACCCATTCCCTTTCACGGTCAGAGGATACCAAGTGTAGTTCGAGTTGCCGACCTCATTACCGGTATCCAAGCGACAACGCCGGATATGCTAAGCCTCATATCTAATTTTCAGGATGAGCAGTGGATTACTGACCAGATCGAGCGCATCGAACGTGCTCAGCCCCTTAAATGACAATGCAACCACCACGCCTCGGGCTCGGCGCTACATCCAAGAGTCCAATAAAGGGTGTGCAACCCTGGCCCGGGAGCTTGGGGTGTCGGAAACCACGGTCCGGAACTGGCAAAAGCGGGCGTGGAAGATGGCTCTCATCCCACGGTATTCACGAGTGGTCGGCTAACGTAACGCCTTCTACCGCTAGGTTACCCGAGGCTGCCAAAGGACTCTGGGGGGCGCGGTTGGGCAATCAATAAAACGACGGGGCCCTTGGAAGGCTTTTGATGACGTGCAAATGCCCGCGAAGCGGGCGCGCATCTGGATTTGGGACGTACCAGCCCTTGGCAAGGCCCGCTCGCCGCCTGCATTTGGGTTATTCAATCAGGAGAGGGAGTCCTATCCGCCGACCCAGCGCAGGCCGTCGAGGCGCTGGAACAGGGGCTGCCAGAGCCGCACGGCAGTTCGGGCAATGACTACCCGGAGCTGGCGAGCATGGACGAGTACCCGGGCTGCGGTTTTCAGCACCTGCTCATGCAGCCGCTTGAGGCTCCAGCCCTGGCCTGTGGCCTCGGGTAGGACACTAGTGCGCGCACTCCGAGGGCCTACCCGGAGCCACGTTTCCAGCCGTCCCCCTACGGCTCGAAGCACCAGC
>CAYVMM010000234.1:0-2494 GCA_964452535.1 uncultured Gammaproteobacteria bacterium
CTTCAGCGTTGAGGAAGCCAGCCGTTGGCCCTGCACCTCGCCTGAATAGGCGTCGACATAGACCCGCGGGCCGTGCTCTCCCTCCAGGATGGCGCGGTAGACCCCATCGGATTCCTTAGGCCGTTCCAACAGCCAGAGGTGGCGATTCGGAAAGGCTGCGGCCACCTGCCGGTAGGCACGGGCCAGGCCAATAGGGGAGCCCTCGGAGTCGTCGACAGGAGGGTGGGACCGGAGCAGCTCGGGATGGAGCCATTGGTCAAGGGACTCGGCAATGATCAGCCAAGCCCCGAGCAGGCCCTGCACCGCCAGGAATCCCCCGAGCAGCAAGCCTATCCAGCGGTGGATCCCGAGCCACTTCCGGTTCATGACCGCTCCTCCAGAGTAAGAGCAAGGGAGCGCTTGCGCTCCCTTGCCCCGTGTGACCTTGGCAGGCGGATTGGCCGCGGACTAATAGGTTACCGAGTATTCCAGGGAATAGGAGCGACCGCGCCCGGCCACCATGCGCTGGGAGAGGTTGAAGGCCTGGGCCACCGGGACAATGTATTGCCGGTCCAGCAGATTATTGACAGCCAGATGGAGTCGCCCCGGACCCACCTGCACCCCAGCATCGGCATCGACCAGGGTGAAACCGTTGACATCACCATTGGGGAAGCCTTCGTTGTCAAGCCGTTTACGGTCGAAGAGGTGCTTGGCCTGGACACGTCCCGACCAGCGGGCTGAGGGCTGATATTCCACATAAGCGGTGACCTCCGGCGGGGTGATGCGAGTGCCCGGCAGATCCTCGTCCAGGGAGCCGTCATTGTTGGTGTCCTGGCGCCCTTGCTGGTAAGTGGCGGTCCCACCGACCCGGACACTGTCGGTGGCCTCGTAATCGGCGGTTAGCTCCACCCCATAGATCCGCTCCTCGCGCCGCTGGAGCGGGAAGTTGGGAGGGCCACCGAAGGTGGTGCCCAAGTCCGAGGTGCTCAGGAAAGCCGTCGCCGAGGCCTGGAGCCGATCGAAACGGCCTCGCCAGCCCAGCTCAAAGTTCTTCACTACCTGGGCCTCGGGATCGATCCGCTCGGCGCTCACATCGCGGGTCTGGCTGCGCAGGGCGCGACCGATGTCGGCTACCGTGAACCCCTCGCTAAAGCTGAAGAAGGCCTCCTGCCGCTCGGTCAAGGAATACACGAGTCCGGCATTGAACAGGGTCTCATTGAACTCCAGCTCCCCTCCCCTCACCGTTCCGGGGCTGGCCCGGGTCTCGTCTTGAAAGGTAGGCACATCCAAGCTTGCCCGCTCATGCCGGATCCCGGCCCGCAGTAGCCAATCCGGGCCGAGCGGGATCTCCATCTGGAGGAAAGGCGCCAAGCTGATCCGCTCGAGCTCGGGGAACCGGGTCCGGCCATCCAGCAACGACTGGCCCGTACGCTCCCGGTCGAAATCCAGCCCATAGACCGCCTGGGCGAGGCCGAAGACCGAGCGGTCGTGGACCAGCCGGGCCCCCATCCGCTCGGTGGTCACCTGGGACTGCCCCCCTCCAGTAGGAAAACGCCCGAAGAAGCTAAATAAGGTCTCGTAATCCTGATAGTAGAATTGCGACGACAAAGTGCCACCAAGTACCTGCTCGGCGGTGTAGTCAAGGCTGAGGTTGAGGTTCTCGGTGCCGGGGTTCTTGCCCTGGGGGTCACCGGCTTCGGCGGTAATCTTTTCGTTGTTCTCGGAGAAGAAGAAGGAAGGGCGATCGGCCCGATGCTCGGCGTCCTGCTCACGATCGAAGTAGTTGATCGCCAGCCGCAGACGCTGGTTGGGGGTGAGTTGGTAACCCAGCTTGGTCTGGGTATTGAACTCCCACGACTCCGCCAGGCTACCACCCTGGATTAGGCCATCGGGCGGGATGACATCCTCCTCGCCATCGTAGAATACCCCTGTGCGCTTAGCACTCAGATTGACACTGTAGTCGAAGGCACCGCTGCTCCCCCGAACCCCCTGATAGAGCCGGCCTCCGATGCTGTCCTCGTCCTCATCCTGGCCACTGAGGCCCGCGGTGCTGTGAAAGGCAGTCCCCTGGACCCCCTGGCCGCTTTTGGTAATGAAATTGATGATCCCGCCAGTCGCCCCAATACCGTAGGTAGCCACCGCTCCTCGGATCACCTCCACACGCTCAATGGCTTCGGGGGCGAGGCTGCGCAGATGCTTGGAAACCTGACGCAGGGTAGAGTTTTGGGGTACGCCGTCGATCATGACCAAGAAATCGCGGCCCCGGAGCTGCTGACCGAAGTTGGTCAGATTCTCGGAGGATTGGCCCAGGCCGGGAACCAGATTGGATAGGATCTCACCCACATCCCGGGTAATCCGGGTCTGCTGCTCGATCTGCTCTTCCTCGATCACGGTGACCGAGCCCGGGATGGCCGACAGCGGTCGCCCCTGGCTAGTGCGGGTCGTACTGACCGTGATCGGCTCCAGGCTCTCGGCCGGCGCCTGCGCGCTGCCCCCTTGCGCTGAGGCCGCTACC
>CAYVMM010000235.1:0-2483 GCA_964452535.1 uncultured Gammaproteobacteria bacterium
TTCATCGGAGAGCCGCTATCCAAGTGCAATATCAGCAACCGATTGACACAACTCTCGGCTAGTATTTCATCTACTTATGATAGTCCGGCTTCAGTTCCTTGGAGGTTTTCTCGTCCGAACACTCATGACTCCCTACCGCTGAACCGTGATTCAGCCCAACTAAACCTTAACGGCAGCTTTCGTATTAATCCCCTTCTTCGAATTCGGAAGAGGAAAACCCTAAGGTGTTGCTATTTTCCTTCACGATGCGCTGCAGGTTCTCGTCGAACCCGGCGCCTGATTTGGCCTGCACCTCCACCGATAGGGTGACCTCGACTCCGGCCTGCGCGGAGAAGTGCTGGACCACCTCGTCCATGACCTCTGAAAACTCCATCTTGGCCTTCACCGGATCCAGGTGGACGGTCCCATAGAACTGCTTCTTGCCTGCTTGGGCTGCTGGGCCCGGCTCGGCAGGCTCTCCACCACTAGTTGGCACGGTATCGGGGGAAGAAGGATCTCTCGGCCTATCCGAGGGAGGCGCGGCGGGCTGCTCAGCTTCTAGTTGGGCCTTGTAATCGGCGGCCTTCTCACGCTCAATTAGTAGGCTATCCTCGGCCAAGTTAACTGGGCCAGACTTGCCGAACACGAACCCCAGATAGCGATCGCCTTCCTTCCCGGCGGCGAATCCAAAATAGTCTTCGCTCTCCGCCCCTCGAGCGACGGTGTCGCGAAAAACCTGATCGTTTAGCAGACGCGGTAAGAACAGGTAGTGGCAGCTGTCCCGCCAAACCTTGGCCGCTGGAACTTCCTTAGTGCCCCCCGTGAAGTACCATTGGTTCAGAATCTGGCGCAGGTGGATGGGGGCCCATTCGTAGACGACCCATTCTTCTTCCTCCAGCTTACGCTCAATCTCTTGGATGAGATTGAATGCCGAGGTGGAAAGGGGTAGAGCCTCCCAGTTGAGTACGGGCCGGCCGCGTTGGAATTCCTCAAAAGGCGCCACCAGCCACTTGAAGGTTTCCCGTACAAGCTGAATCAGCGTCTTATCGGCTTCCTCGACCGATTGCTTGGCCTGCTTCATCTGGGTGTTGTCATACACCACGCGGTCAGCCTCAAAATCTTCCTGAATGGAGCGCCAGGCCCGGTAAATCTTGGCTTGATCCTTAAGCCGATCCACCATCTCACGGTCAGGGGCCAGGAAGATTAGGCGGTTTTGCCTTTGCCTGGGCTGCTCACCACGGTTGCGTAATAGGGTCTGTGCCGCCTCGGTAGCTGGGCGCGTTTCACTACGACCATAGGGAGCATCTGGGGGCAGGACCACTAGACGGGGCCCTTGCCCATACTCATCGGGGATATCGCCGGAGGGGGTAAAGACATGGATGCCAGCAAACGAATGCTGCTTGCCGAAAACCCTTTCTACCTGCCTTTTTAGGAATGCCTTGTTCTGTTCGGCATCCGTAAGGCGCTTTTTTCGGTTCTCCATGTCCCGCCGCAAATTAGGGCGGGTGTCCAGCCATAAGCGGTCCTGATCGGCATACAAGTACTGGAGTCGATCGCGGAGCCGCTTGAGTACGTCCTCATAGAGTCCCAGAGACTGTCCAGGTTGGGCACTTCCCAGCAGGATCCGCTCCGTCAGCAGGCCCCGAACATGCTGGGCGCCGGAGGAGGAAGGGCTGGATGCCGGTGCACTGCCCAGAAAAATGGTCCTCGCTACCCGCCGGGCGGCCTGAAGGCTGCCGAAGCGAGGCTCCGCGTTCTCCACCTGGTAGGTCTCCGCTCCAGTCCCGTCCACCTCAGCCTCGATGACTGGTTCCCAGCCCTGTGGTAGGTAGTGGATACTCTTATTCCGGACCGTGGGGTCGTAGAGGGGCAGTGAGCCCGGCATGATCAGGGCATCCTGGTTGTTGTCATTCCACAACCGGTGGATAACAACCGTCATTAGCTGCAATACGCCCCGGGTCCGCTGGAACTTCTCCAGGGTCGACCAATCCTCGTAGAGCCGATCGAAGATTTCGGGATGGATGGGGTAGGTCTGCCGCAGCCGTTCGCGGTAGCCCTCTTCCTGCACCTCCTGGGGGAGCTTATCGCTGTTGTCCCGGTAATAGTCGAAGAAGGCGGTGCATACCTCGTTGATGGCCTGCTCTTCGCCGGTGGTATCGAACAGCCGGCGGCGGACCACCTCGAAGGCCTCCTCGGCGGCCAAGGGCTTCCAGACCGACTCGACCCGAGCAAAATACTTCTCCAGGGTTGCCAGGGTCTGGGCGCCATGGGCGCTGCCGACCTCCAGTTCGGACTCGGGCAGGGAGGCCAAGAGGACCGCATTGGGCACCGACTTCACCGCCTCGGTGAGGGCCTGGATGAAGGATAGGTTGCTGTCATAGGTGCCGGCCGGGTATTGGTGCCCGGCCTCGAACTGGCGGATAAAGGCCAAAAGCTCATCGATGAGGATGGCGCAGGGCGCGGCTTGGTTGAGCAGGCCGATCAACACGTCCTTACCCGGGGAG
>CAYVMM010000236.1:0-2483 GCA_964452535.1 uncultured Gammaproteobacteria bacterium
GCTGGGGTGGTCATCGCAGTGGGGGCGCGGCTGTCCGCCGATGCCACCACCCCGGTGTTAGGCTATTTGATCCCCTTCGGCTCGGTGGTGGCTATTACCGTGGCTAGCCTCATGCAGCGGCGCTGGGCGCGGATGGGGGCAAGCACCCACTTGCCACTGAAAACCACGCTCTTCTACCAGAGCGCGGCTACGGCACTGGCCCTGCTGCCCCTGGCCTGGAGGCTGGAGGGCTTCGCCGCGCAATGGGCGCCGCCCTTCCTGGCCACCATGGCTTGGCTGATCGTGGCGGTATCGCTGGGCGCCTACTGGGCCATGTGGCGCCTGCTGCAGCGCGACGAGGCCACGCGGGTGGCCAGCCTGTTCTACCTGAGCCCGCCAGTGACCATGCTCATGGCCTGGGTTGCCTTCGGCGACGGGGTGATTGCCACCGATATCATGGGCTTGGCAGTGGCCGGGGCCGGGGTGCTGCTGGTCTACCGGGTTGGGGCCCGGCCGTCCCGGTTGGCCCCGCGAACCCGGCCCTGACGCCGGGGGGCAAAGTTCCAGCCGGGAGCCCTGACCCCAAAGGATCCACGACGGAGAGTGGAAGAGGGCCCCGTTGCCCTAGGAGCGCCGCCGGGTTGAGGTCATCGCGAACTAGTGGGGGCTTCGGTTTTTTGTGGACCGGCTCCCCGATCTGCACGGCCCACCAAGAAGCCCAAGAAGAAGGTCCCGCATAGGATTGTGCCGAACAGAGTTCCTGCTACCGCTTTGCACACTGCCGCCTTGCACATCGTTCATTCTCCTTCTGTCCCGTTGCAACAAGCAGCTTACCAGCTATAGCCATGCTCCTTACAGGCACGGCCTCTCCCTTATCGGCTAACGGAGCCCGACACGGTCCAACAGGAGGCGCTCCGATGGGCCGGTGTGAAGCGATAGCCCCCCTTTCCCAGGCGTGTCAGAGTAGGAATTGTTCATGCCCCTGATTAAAAAGGGGGGAACTTTTAAATCCTCTGTGGAAGATCAGGCTAACCGAGCTGTAGAGGGCCGTGAGCCTTCAGGCACACTTTCGACTCCCGAGGGGGAGACCCGAGACGTCGCACCGAGCAGCCCTGCGGCGATTGCCTAACCAAAAGCGTATTCACGTGAAAGAGGCTACCCAAGCCAACCTAGAGAGCCTTAGGATCAGAGCATGAGGTACTTCAAACGCGTAAAGACCGTTGGCATGGATACCATTTATGAATTCCTCGAGGATGGTCCTTTTCAACTTGCGGCCGCATTGTCTTATTACACGCTTCTATCGATTGCCCCGCTACTTCTCGTGGTCACGGGTGTGGCCGGCGTACTGTTGGGTGAAGCACCGGTCCGTGATGCGCTGATCAACCAGGTCCGCGAGCTCATTGGCGACGAGGGAGCTACGTTTATACGGACTGTGCTTGAGAACGTGGGCGGACCCACACAGGGATGGTTATCCGTGGCAATTGGACTGATCTTGGTACTAATCGGCGCTTCGACCGTATTCGCTCAACTGCAAGTGGCCTTGAATCGCATTTGGCGCGTTCAGACCGTAGCCTCCAATGCGTTGACCGACTTCATTCGTCGCCGCCTGGTTTCACTTGCCATTGTCCTCGGGATTGGTGTTCTATTTTGGGTTTCGTTGGCCGCCAATGCGCTGTTGCAAACAGCCTATGGGTCCATGGCGCCCTTCCTTCCAGCTGTGCTCCTGAGTGCGGTCAATCCCGTGATGTCGTTTGGGATGGGCACTCTGCTTATTGCGATTATGTTCAAGTACGTGCCTGACGCTCACATTGCGTGGCGGGACACATGGATCGGTGCCGCTTGCACAGCAGCGCTCTTTACGCTTGGCACGTACATCATCGGTTTGTACTTCGGTCGGGTCAGCGTGGGCTCTGCGTATGGCGCAGCGAGCTCCGCCGTTGTCTTTATGGTATGGATTTATTACGCATCGCTGATCCTCTTCTTTGGCGCCGAGCTGACAAAGGTGTTGGCTCGCCATCAAGGGCGCCCTTTGAGCCCAAGCCGATACGCACGTGCGATTTCGATGGTCGGATAGAAGCGCCGGTTGCCCGACCCAACCCCCACGGAGCCCGAGCTGCTTGTAGAGTTCCCCAAGAAGCCTTGGAAGCCGTTGGCGGGTTAGGTTGCGGTGACCGGGCTAGTTATCTTCGGCCCAGGGGCCGGGGGACAGCAAAATAAAACGGACCGGGGGAGCCGGATCCAGTCCTGGGGAAGGCGCTACGATGAAGGGTCCGAGCCCCCCGGCCGCAACTTTAAGGAAGGTTCGGTAGTTGACCTGGGCCAGGGCGCCAACATGCGGGGCAAGATCCCCCGGGGCGGCAACGGCTTTGACTACCGCCCGCGGTTGAAAAGGCCAGGAGCCGGCGGTTGCCAGCGAGGCCGAATAGAAAATCCCGCTTGGGCTCGGCTTCGGTCAGGGCCATGAGCTCGGGGTTGGCGAAATGCCCCTCGCCGCGCAGCCGGAT
>CAYVMM010000237.1:0-2481 GCA_964452535.1 uncultured Gammaproteobacteria bacterium
GGACGATCGGCGCCGTCAGCGCGATCCGGAGTCCATCATCCGCAATCTCGGCGAGCTGGCGCTCGGCTCCCTGGTAGTCCATGAGGACCATGGCGTGGGTCGCTATCAGGGGCTCGCCCGCCTCCCGTCGGGGGAAGGATTCGACAATGACTATCTAGTCCTGGAATACGCGGGCAGCGACAAGCTCTATGTGCCCGTAGAGGCCCTCGATCGAATCAGTCGGTATACCGGCTCCTCGGAGGAAGGAGCCCCGCTACACAAACTAGGGGGCGAGCAGTGGCGCAAGGCTAAGGCCCGTGCCCGACGCAAGGCCCGGGATACCGCGGCTGAGCTGCTCGAGCTTTATGCCCGACGCGCCGCCAAGGAGGGCTTCGCCTTCCCCGCCCCTAATGCCAGCTATTATGAATTCGCTGCCGACTTTCCCTTCGAGGAAACACCGGATCAAGAGCGCGCCGTTGAGGAAGTCCTAGCCTCCATGCAAGCCCCCCAGCCCATGGATCGCCTCGTCTGCGGTGATGTGGGCTTCGGGAAGACCGAAGTGGCCATGCGAGCGGCCTTCTTGGCCATCCAAGCCCATAAGCAGGTGCTCCTGCTCACCCCAACGACTCTCCTCGCCCAGCAGCATTTCGACAGCCTCCGTGACCGGTTCGCCGAGCAGCCAGTCCGCATCGAGCTGCTCTCCCGGATGCAGACAGCCAAAGAGATCAACCGGGCACTCGCCGGCATTCGAGAAGGCCAGGTCGACATTGTGGTGGGAACCCACCGATTGCTTCAGAGGGATGTTGCCTTCAAGGATCTGGGTCTAGTCATCCTGGACGAGGAGCACCGCTTCGGGGTCCGGCAGAAGGAGCGCCTCAAGCAATGGCGGGCTGCGGTGGACATGCTCACCCTCACCGCCACTCCCATCCCCCGGAGCCTTAATATGACCATGGCAGGCATCCGGGACATCTCCATCATCGCCACTCCGCCAGATGAGCGCCTAGCGGTGAAGACCTTTGTCTCCGAGTGGGATGAGGCCTTGATTCGGGAAGCCATCCTGCGCGAGATCCGCCGCGGCGGTCAGGTCTATTTCCTGCACAATGAGGTACGCACCATTGAGCGCATCCGTGAGCAGGTGGCCTCCTTGGTACCGGAGGCCACCGTCCGCGTCGCTCACGGTCAACTCCGGGAGCGGGAGCTGGAGGAGGTCATGGCGGATTTCTATCACCAGCGCTTCAACGTCCTGGTGACCACCACTATCATCGAGTCGGGCATCGATCTCCCCAGCGCCAATACCATCCTCATCAATCGGGCCGATCACTTCGGCCTGGCCCAGCTTCACCAGCTCCGCGGTCGGGTGGGACGCTCCAGCCATCGGGCCTATGCCTATCTCCTGGTCAACAATCGACAGGCCTTGACCAATGACGCCGAGAAACGGTTGGCGACCATTGAAGAGCTAGAAGATCTGGGCGCCGGCTTCTTGATCGCCAATCACGACCTGGAGATTCGAGGCGCCGGGGAGATCCTAGGGGAAAAACAAAGCGGCCACATCGATGCCGTGGGCTTCGAGACCTACATAGAGCTGCTGAATGAGGCCATTACCGAGCGCCGTGCGGGGCAGGAGGCCAATCTCGAAGAGGAAGAGGAACAAGGCCCCCAGGTTAACCTCCATCTGCCTACCTTGATCCCCGAGGACTATCTGCCGGACATCCACGAGCGCCTAATCCTGTATAAGCGCATCGCCTCGGCTTCTAATCGGGAGGAACTGCAAGCCCTTCGGGAGGAGATGGTGGACCGGTTTGGTCCGCTCCCCGAGTCCACCAGCAATCTCCTGGCAACAGCCCGGATCAAGATGCGCGCTCGGCCTCTCGGCATCCAGCGCCTGGAGGCAGGCCCGTTGGGCGGCCGGATGGTCTTTGGCCCACGCCCTCAGGTTCAGCCTGCGCAGCTGGTAACATTACTGCAAGCCGACCCGGGCCGCTTCAGCCTGCATGGCGACCGTGAGCTACGCATCCAGGCCGAATGGGAGGATCCCAAAGCCCGCCTGACGGAGATCCGTGCCCTCTTGGCCCACCTGGAACGAGACGCTCAGGAGGCCCCTGCCGAGCTGGTAGAGGACCTCGACCGAAACCATTGATCTCCCCTTCCTCCGCTCGTTAGCCACCATGACCCACCCTTCATTAGACTTCTGCCTCTACACGACGGACCCTAGCCAATCGCCCGGGCAAGCCCTTCGGGAACAGGGGATTCCACCACGCGCGGAGGAAGCCTTCGGCTCCTGTCGCTTAGCACTTGCCCAAGGCCCGGGTCCTGCAGCGGCCCATTTCCAGGCGTCCGAGCTGGTTGGAGGCAATTCCCGGCTAGCTTGGGGATGGCGGGTCAAGCGAAGCAGCGACCGGATCGCCCGAGCCGTTGCGTTGGGCCCCGACCTGGATGGACCGGTACTAACGACCGTGATGGATGGCCTACACGCTCAAGGGCAGCTGGTCACGGATCTGCGTC
>CAYVMM010000238.1:0-2479 GCA_964452535.1 uncultured Gammaproteobacteria bacterium
ACGATGGCGCCAGTCACTGCCACTTGTATCCAACGCTTGTTCACCGCGGGTGAGCCGGTGTTCCTTTCCGCCTCGGGCTGGGGTCCGGCTTCCCTACCACTGCCGAAGTTGCTCCCGGAGGAAGCCGCTGCCCTGGCATCGGCCTCCATGGAGGCAAGGGGTGGAGCTGGGGCGTATTCCTGAAATCCGCGCACCAAACTGACGCCCATAATTAAGAGCACTAGGGAGAACGGCATGCCCGTTGCGATCGCTGCCGACTGCAGGGCTACTAGCCCTCCTCCAACAAGGAGCAAGCCCGCTACCAGCCCCTCGGTGACCGCCCAGAATACGCGCTGAGCCACCGGTGGCTCCGGATTGCCGCCCGCCGTGATGATGTCGATCACCATGGATCCCGAGTCCGAGGAGGTGACGAAGAATAAGATGACCACGACTACAGCGAACGCGGAGGTCAAAGTCGATAACGGGAAGTAATCCAGTAGCGCGAACAAGGCAACTGGGATGTTGTCCTGTACGGCACTGGCAATGCCGCCCTCGCCGTACATTTCGATATTGAGGGCGGTGTCCCCGAAGACCGTCATCCACAGGAAGGTAACGGCCGAGGGGATGAGCAGGACGGACAGGACGAACTCACGCACCGTGCGACCACGCGAGACGCGGGCGATGAACATGCCGACAAAGGGGGACCAGGCGATCCACCAGCCCCAGTAGAAGACCGTCCAGCCGTTTTGCCAATCCGTGTTCTGGTAGGTCTCGTTCCAGGTGGCCAAACGGGGCAGGTTCTGCAAATAGTAGCCGATGTTCTCTACTAAGGCATTGAAGATGAACAACGTTGGCCCAAGGGCGAGCACGAACACAAGCAACGCGAAAGCAAAGAAAAGATTGATCTCGCTGATGCGACGGATCCCGGCGTCGAGTCCCTTGACCACGGAGATCGTCGCCATGCCGGTGATGGCTGCAATGAGGAGCAGCTGCGCCGTAAGAGCGACGACCCCTGTCCCCTGTTCGTCCCCCCCCGAGGTGGCACTGAGCCCCAGGAGGTGGGCCAGACCCGCATAGATCTGCTGTACGCCCAAACCAAGGGAGGTGGCCACCCCAAAGAGGGTCGCCACCGTCGCCAGGACATCGATCAGGTGTCCTGCGGGTCCGTAGATCCGGTCCTTGAGGAGCGGATAGAAGACCGCGCGGATCGTGAGCGGGGCACCCCGGTTGTAGGAAAAGAAGGCCAGCGCCAGGCCGACCATGGCATAGATGCCCCAAGGGTGGAGGCCCCAGTGGAGGAAGGCGAAGGCCATGCCCTCCTGAGCCGCCTCAACCGACCCGGGCTCTGCACGTGGGCTGCTTACAGCGTAGTGGAACATGGGCTCAGCGACGCTATAGAAGAGGAGGCCGATGCCCATGCCTGCGCTGAACAGCATGGCGAACCAGCCCAGGTAGCTGAACTCGGGCTCGGCGTCCTCACCGCCGAGCCGGATGTTGCCGAAACGGCTACCGGCGATGTAGATCACTAGCCCGACGAGCAAATTCATGGTGAGGACGTAGAACCACCCGGAGTAGTTGGCGATTCCGGTCTGGACCGTCTCGAAAAACTCCCCTAGCACTGTGCTGAACAAGAGGGCTAGCAGGGTCAAACCAAGGATGATGGCCGCAGCCGGATAGAACACGGGACCGAGCACCTGCCACTGGAGGCGACCGTTCTTCTGGATTCCGGATGCATTCGGGGGATTATTCACGCTGCGCTCCTCCTCGATCTTTCTCCAATTGAGATCGGGCTGCCTGGGAGTTGGGGCGTTAGCTTGAGGGCCGAAAAGGCGCTTAATGGGGCGTATGCCTGGAACGGCCCAGCCGTGTCAAAGATCGAATGAAGCATGGTGATCTGCTCAGGGATCCGGATGCGTACGCTCACGGTGATCGCGATCGCTTGGGCGATTGCTACTTGGTCGTTACCGGCCGCTGCGCTCCGCTGTGGCAATGAGCTCGTTTCGGTCGGCGAGCCCAAGTTCCGAGTCAAGGAGGCTTGCGGTCCGCCGACCGCAATCAAGGTTCTAGGCTATGGCCATTACGATTACCAAGCGGCTAGGGCGATCTGGTATTACGACTTTGGCCCGAATCGCTTGCTCCGGATCCTCCACTTTCGCAATGGTCGCCTTCGCCGAATCAAGACCGGGAGGCGACCAGAGGGCTTCGGACAAGCGTCGGCTGACTGCAAGCCGTCGTTGATCAGCCGTGGCATGACCGAGTTTGAGCTATTAAAGCGCTGTGGCGAGCCGGATCAGCGCGAGCGCTATCACAGGCTGCAACCGTTCGTCCGTCACAGCCCCTTGTCGCACTCTAGCAACCTCCCTCATGGTTACGTCGAAGCCTTGGTTGAGGATTGGTACTACGCGTTTGGAGAGCGCTACCTCGGCCGCCGGATCCGCTTGGTTAACGGCCGAGTGACGGCGGTCGATTTCATCGATTGAGGGCAATGGACTCAGGTCTC
>CAYVMM010000239.1:0-2475 GCA_964452535.1 uncultured Gammaproteobacteria bacterium
TGGCTGACCTGGATAAGGCTACCGGCGAGCCCGACGCCAAGGCTGCCGAGGCCGCCCGGGCCATTAATGGCCGTCTTGCCGTACCGGACTTCGGGAAGGGTCGCTTGCAGGATCAAAAAGACTTCAACGACCTTCACTGCACCTATGGTGCTTCAGCGGTACGGGAGGCCCTGAAGGCCGCTAAAAAGATCTCCACCCCTTCTGAATCGGAGGGTACCGAGGGTACCGAAGGTACCTCCCTGAATGACATGGGATTTCGCGGTACCCTCAGCTTGGAAAGTGAGGGTACCCGAGGGTACCGCGCCGATCCTCCCCGTCCCGGATTTGCCGTCTACGATGATTGGTTTTATCTCGGAGACCAGAAAAAGCCCCCGGGCCTTTATTGGCATGGCTGGGGGAATAAATCCTCAAAGGGGGACGAAGTAAGTGACCAAGGGGGCCTTCTCACTGTGGATAAATGGGTCGCCACACCGATCCACGCGATCGCGCGCACCGAGGGGGCACATGGCGGCAATCACGGGCTATTCCTGCGGTTTCTCGACCCGAACGGTACCTGGAAGGAATGGGCGATCCCATTCCACACCCTGAAAGGCTCAGGGGAAGAGCTGCGCGGCGAGCTACTGGATCGGGGGGTTCGGATCGATCCGGCGAACCGGAATTTGTTGAATCAATGGCTAATGAAGCAGTACCCCCGCCGCCGAATCGTGGCTGCCAACCGGTGCGGCTGGCATGAGGTGGGGGATAAAAGAGCTTTCGTCATGCCGAGTCACCCGATTGGGTCTGAGGATATTCGGTTCCAGGCCGAACACGCGATCCATGACGCCTACATCCAGCGCGGCACGCTGACGGAGTGGCAACAAAAGGTCGCCGCGCTTTGTCGCGCCAACCCCATGGCGATTTTTGCGGTCTCTGCAGCGTTCGCCGGGCCGCTTTTGAAGGTGGCCACGCTCCAGGAGATTGGGGGACCTGGACTCCACCTGATGGGCGAGAGCAGCGTAGGGAAAACCACTTTACTTCGCGCGGCCGCCAGCGTCTGGGGAGGCCCTGGCTTTGTCCAGACCTGGCGGGCAACGGCAAATGGATTGGAAGCGACAGCCGCGGCCCTAAACGATTCCCTGCTTGTACTGGACGAGATTAGCGAATGCGATCCGCGCGAAATTGGTTCGGTGGTCTACGCCATCGCAAACGGCCAAGGCAAGCAACGCGCACGGCGGACCGGTGGAGCCCGGGAATCGGCGCGATGGCGGGTTGTTGCTCTGTCTTCGGGGGAGAGTACCTTAGCTACCCACATGGAGGCTGCTGGACGGCGAGTCCGAGGAGGGCAAGAGGTTCGTCTGCTTGACATACCAGTCACTCGCCGTGCCTATGGTGTTTTTGATGAACTGCACGGTCATGCCGATGGCCGGGCGCTGGCCGACGCATTCAAGCAGGCAACGGAATTCCACTATGGCCAGGCCGGACCGGCATTTATCGAAAGACTACTCGCTGATGACCGCAATCTGCCCGGTATCTACGCCGATTACCGCGAACTCGCGGATTTCCAAGGCGGGAATAGCCTGGAAGGGCGCGCCGCTGCGACCTTTGCTTTGGTCGGCATGGCCGGTGAGCTGGCCGTTGAATACGGAATTCTTCCTTGGGAGGAAGGAGAGCCCAGTCAAGCAGCGATCGCGCTTTACAAAGAGTGGCGAAGATATCGAGGAGCGGGCCGCAACGAAACTCAGAAAATCCTGCAAGCGGTGCGCGATTTTATCGATCGTCACGGAGATACGCGCTTTTCGGATCGATCCTCGAGTGACCCCGTCCGAGAACGGGCGGGTTACTGGGAAGACACGGATTCCGGGCGTGTCTATCTCTTCAACTCCGCTGGCTTACGGGAGGCCACCCAGGGGTATGACTTAGAGCAGGTTCTTGACGCCCTAGAAGATTCGAGCTGGCTGGTGGAGCGCGAGAGGTCGAGGCGACTGGTGCAAAAGAAGATCGGCGGGAAGAAAAAGCTGGTCTATGCCGTTCTGCCGGCGGAGGGATAGCGGGAGATGGGAATCGAAGAGGTCATCCGGCGGCGATCCCGTAGAGGGGGAACCTCGGTACCCTCTGAGGATCCCGAGGAGGGTACCCAAGATGCTCAGAAAAAACAACACAGTACCTCAGGTACCCTCGGTACCCTCGAAAATAATAGGGGGCCGGGTGAAAATGCAAACTCGGAAGCCCTAACCGACCAAGCCGAGGTAACCGTTCGGTCGACCCCTGAGACGGATGTGCTATCCACCTGCGGCCTGAAGCTCCGGGAGCAGGCTCGCCAAGAACCCGATACCCTAGCGGCGGTCCATAGTTATCTCGCTGGCGAGCAAGGGGAGCCGATTGAGCCGTCGGATGCCCCGGGGGAGCCCACATCCGAGCAGATCCGGCGAGCCGAGATCCTGGCCGTGCGGTACGGCTGGTCACCCGAGGACTTGGCGGAAGCCTTTGAGTCGGACT
>CAYVMM010000240.1:0-2472 GCA_964452535.1 uncultured Gammaproteobacteria bacterium
GTCTCCGAGCCGAGGCTCCCACAGTAGCCACGGTAGCGGCGGCAGCGCCCCCTCCGCGTCAGGTGGCCTTTGGCAAGGCTCGACGGGGGCAAATCCAACGGTTAGAGCCGACTAGTCCGCCTCCTCCAGCCAACCAGCCGGAGGCGCGGCCAGCCCGCAAGCGCCCCCCTCGGCTACGGGGAACAGGGGGAACCGCAGCAGAGCGTCAGGCCTTTATCCTTGGCAAGACCGGCGGTGGAGGAAAGGTAATAGAGCCCCAAAAGTCCGAGGAGGCTGCTCAAGCCCTCTTTGATCAGTTGGCGAGGCTTGGCTGGATAGGGGATACAGGCGCAGGGTCCGTGACCGAAGCGGGGGCATTAAACGAAGCAGAGTCAACCACTCACTCATAACATGGTATCTCTCTGCCGCTTTGCCCCCTTTTATTCCAAGATTTACTCCAAGATTCCAAGCCGGGAGCCTCAATGGCGCGTGGTGGGGTCTGGCGCAGTCCCTGTGCCAGTGAAGAGCTCCTCGGCATCCACCGCGTCGAAGACGTAAGGCTTGCCACAAAATTCGCACTGCACCCGGACCTCCCCTTCTTGGGCCAAGACGGCCTGGACCTCTGCCCGCCCGAGCCCCCGGAGCATATCGGCCACCCGCTGCAGCGAGCAAGAACAGCGGAAGTTCACATAATCGGGGTCAAAGACTCGAACATCCTCCTCATGGAAGAGCCGATAAAGGAGATCGTTGGCAGGCAAGCTGAGCAGCTCCTGATTGGTTAGGGTGTTCGCCAGTTGGATAGTCCGATCCCAAGCATCGGGGTCATCGCTCTCTCGATGGGGTAAGCGCTGGAGGAGGAGCCCTCCCGCATGGGCCCCGTCGGCAGCCAACCACAACCGAGTCGGAAGCTGCTCCGAGTGCTCGAAATAGTCCTCAATGACGCCCGCCACATTGCCCCGATCGAGGCCTACGATACCCTGGTACTGATGACCCTCTTCGTCCGGGTCCAGGGTTAACACAAGGCAACCCGAGGCCCCCATAAGCCCTTGAAGATCGGTTTTCGTTGGAACAGGTCCACTCCAGTGAGCAAGGCCCCGCACGGTCTTGTCGCTGGTGGCCTGCACCACCACCAGGGAAAGGGGGCCGTCGCCACGGACCTCCGCCTTGAGTGATCCCCGGATATTTAAGGTACCGATCAAAAGGAGCGAGGCGGCCATGAGCTCCCCTAAGACACCCTGAACAGGGAGGGGGTAATCGGTATTCTTTAGGGCCGCCTTCCAGGTAGCGTCTAAGTCGATGTGGCGCCCCCGAACATTGGTTTCTTCGAACAGAAAGCGGCTCAAGGTATCGTGCATTCTCTAACCCTCTCGCGCACCCAAATCGCGCCCCAAAACATGACAAGGAAGACGGGCGGGCCAAAAAAACCGGCGGTCCTTTTTGCGGAGGCCCGCCGGAGGGAAGGCTTTGCGCCCTTTATTTAATCGAAGTCCAGCGGTGCCTGGCTTGCTTCTCCCTGGGCAAGATCATCCCAGGACGCTGTTTTTGCCATGGTCGCGCCCCTTCCTCGGCCGAACAGCCTGTCCCTTTCTCTTAGATAGGGATCCAATCCCTCCGATACAACCCCAGCCGCGCGCGTTACTAAAGGGAACGCCCGTTTTGCCAAGGTGCTGCGGCCCCGTACGGTAACGGGTGAAGGGCAACCAAGGAACACTTTAGCAGGCCGTTGAAAAACCTTTTCAACGGCCTGCTTTCACCGCTGAAAGCAGTGAAATAGGTCACCTGTTTTTCTAGACAAGCGAAGCCTGCCGGCTCCGCTTCGACCAGGACGATGATAAGGGTTTTTCATCGCCCTAGTAGGGGCCCAGGAAGGCAGCCAGGGCCTGGCCTGGATCGGGGCTTCGCATAAGGGCCTCCCCTATTAGGAAGGCGCTAAGGCCCGCTTCCCGGAGCCGCTCCATGTCGGCGCGGCTGTGAATGCCACTCTCCCCTACCAAGGAAACGCCTTCGGAAGCCCGGGCAGCGAGGTCGAGGCTCGTATCCAGCCGAACCGCGAAGGTATGCAGATCACGGTTATTAACGCCGATAAGATCGGCCCCGCTAGCCAAGGCCCGGTCTAGCTCTTGCCGATCGTGGACTTCGACCAGGGCTGCCATATCCATGGCCCGGGCCCGATCCAGGCAAGCCGCCAGTGTGGAATCGTCCAAGGCAGCTACAATAAGCAAGACGGCGTCCGCGCCCATTAGCCGCGCTTCGCTTACCTGATAGGGATCGACAATGAAGTCCTTCCGAAGGGTCGGCAGGCCGCTGGCATGGCGAGCTTGAGTGAGGAAGGCATCGGCACCGCCGAAGAACTCGGCGTCGGTTAGGACGGAGAGGGCTGCAGCCCCTGCTTGGGCGTAACGAGCACCAATCCAGGCGGGATCGAAATCCTCCCGAATAATGCCCGCTGAGGGACTGGCCCGCTTGAGTTCAGCAATAACCCCCGGCGGGTCC
>CAYVMM010000241.1:0-2472 GCA_964452535.1 uncultured Gammaproteobacteria bacterium
CCTCGGTGGCCAACCCCGCACATTTCAGCATCTCTATGGTCAGGGGATGAACCTCCGCTTCAGGCTGGCTGCCTGCGCTGTAGGCACGGAAGCGGCCCTGCCCCAGGCTGTTCAGCAAGGCCTCGGCCATCTGGGACCGGCAGGAGTTGCCGGTGCATAGGAACAGGACGTGATAGGGACGCTCGCTCATCGGGTTCTCCTGAGATCAGGCCCAGCAGGCGGTGTCAGGCCGATTGGGCATGGCCCGAAGCATCTCGCGGTCGCGGATGAAAGGAAGGGATCCACGTTGGCTCGCGGCCATGTCGGCAATTACCGCTTCGGCCCACCCGGGCAGATCCGGGTGCAGCCGGTAGTGCATCCAGGTACCCCGGCGGTGGTTCTCCACCACCCCGGCCTGGCGCAGCTGACCCAGATGTCGGGAGATCTTGGGCTGAGCCTGGTCCAAGGCGTAGATCAGCTCGCATACGCAGAGCTCGCCTTCCCCATGCAATAAGACCACGCAGCGCAGGCGGGTGGCATCGCCCAGGGCTCGGAAGAAGACAGCGGGGTCCATGGGATTCCCTTCGGATGGGTTTTTGCCGTTTATATATGGATATTCGGATATTAAATTACCCGTATGTAAAAGGTCAATTGCTCAGCACGAGATTCTCCGTCAGGGCGAATTCCCCTGACCACTGCCCTCGACCATGGACGGTCCAGCCCAAGTCTGCTTTCCTCCCAACGGTCTCAACCAACCCCTCCAGACAATCTGATGAGGTCCGTTCCTTGGTGCTCTCCCTTCTCCTGTGGTCCTTAGTAGCCCTCATTGCCACGGCCGTGATCTGGAAGGGCAGCGGCCTGCTGGAATCCTCCAGTGAGCGCCTATCCGTCTATTACGAGCTGCCAGAGATCGTGCAGGGGGCGGTGGTAGTGGCGGTAGGATCCAGCTTCCCCGAGCTTGCCACGGTAGTTATCTCCACTCTCCTCCACGGAGAATTCGAGCTGGGCATAGCCGCCATCGTTGGATCGGCGCTCTTTAACGTCCTTGTCATCCCGGGTCTGGCAGGCATTGGGGGGCGGCAACAGCTAACCTCCAATCGCGATCTGGTCTACAAGGAGGCCCAGTTCTACATGATCGCGGTGGCCGTTCTCTTGCTTACCTTTTCCTTCGCCACCCTTTATTTCCCAGTATCCGACGGCACCGATCAAATCCTCCGAGGCAAGCTCAACCGATCCCTCGCTCTAATTCCCGTGGCCCTCTACGGTCTTTATATCTTCGTCCAGTATCAGGACACCATGGACTACGAGCCGGCGATCCAACCCTCGCAGGTCCATCCCGGGCAACAATGGGGGATCCTCCTCCTGTCTCTAATCATCATCCTGGCGGGTGTCGAGGGCCTGGTGCGCGCTGCGATCCACTTCGGGGATCTCCTGGGAACTCCAAGCTTCCTGTGGGGTGTCACGGTAGTGGCGGCAGGCACTTCCGTGCCCGATGCCTTTGTATCGATCCAGGCGGCCCGCGCGGGCAAGGCGGTAACCAGCATCGCCAATGTGCTTGGGAGCAACATCTTCGATCTGCTCATCTGCATCCCGGCCGGGGTTCTGATCGCGGGCACAGCCGTCATCAATTTCTCCATCGCGGCCCCCCTCATGGGGGCGCTCACCCTGGCCACCATTGCCCTGTTCCTGATGATGCGCACCCATATGGTCCTCAGCCGGCGCGAGGCCTGGGGCTTGCTTCTCCTCTACGGGGTATTCGTGATCTGGATGGGCGCGGAAAGCTTCGCCCTCATGGACTTGATCCATGGCCTGCCGCCGCCCTCTCTGGATTGATGTTCCCCCTAATACTCGCCCCTATCACTGGCTTGATCCTTGAGGCTCGACTTCTGCCTTTTTAGTGACCTCCCGAGCCCCGAGGGCCTAGCAATAGAATGCCCGCCCCGAACAGGCAGATAAGGGCCCCGAGCATGTCCCAGCGGTCGGGAGCCCGGCCTTCGACCGCCCATAGCCAGGCAAGGGAGGTGGCGATATAGACGCCCCCGTAGGCAGCATAGGCCCGGCCAGCGAAAGCGGCATCAATGCGAGCAAGCAGATAGGCGAAGGCCACCAGGGCAACAAGCCCGGGAAACAGCCAAAGCATACTTCGCTGTAAGCGAAGCCAGGCCCAAAAAGCGAAGCAGCCCCCGATCTCGCACAGGGCGGCGAAAGCGTAGATCCCCAGCGGGCGGGCGAAGGCAGTTAGGGTCTCCATGCGTATCCTCCATCTCCTATCGCCGCCGGGCTCCGCTGCTAGGGGACCCCTCGCCACCCGGCCACCACGGCCGGCTTGAGCGATTGGCAAGAACCCCGCCCAGCAACCCGACTTCCCTTAGCCCGATGGCCCTGCCAGACGCTGCTGAACGGTCTCCGAGGCCAACTCGCGTTCGGCCGCGAGGCCAAGCTTCCGGGCCTCGGCAGGGCGAGTCTCGGGCTCCTGAAGACCCCGCGCCGTGG
>CAYVMM010000242.1:0-2451 GCA_964452535.1 uncultured Gammaproteobacteria bacterium
CCCTAGTGTCTCTCTAGCTGAGAGGCGGGGCAGGCAGCCCAACATGGCGAGGCCGGCACTCGGCCACCGAAAGAGGAGTCCATGGACGCGGTCAACGCCTTGCTGGAATCCGTGAGCGGGGGCTTGTGGACTCCCGTTATGCTGATCTTGCTGCTTGGTACGGGGCTATTTTTGACCCTCGGACTGCGCCTTCTCCCCCTACGCAAACTGGGCTACGGCTTTCGGATGCTTTGGGCTGGCCGCCGGCCTGAGGAGCAGAAGGAAAGCACCGGAGAGATCACCCCCTTCGCCGCTTTGATGACTTCTCTGTCGGCAACCATTGGCACCGGGAATATCGCCGGCGTGGGCACCGCTATCCATTTGGGTGGGCCCGGGGCTGTTTTCTGGATGTGGATGACCGCCTTGGTGGGGATGGCCACCAAATACACGGAAGCGGTCCTTGCTGTCCGCTACCGCGAAGTGGACTCCCGGGGGATGCATGTCGGCGGGCCCATGTACTATATCAAAAACGGCTTGGAGGAGAATTGGCGCTGGCTCGGCGGGACCTTTGCCGTTTTGGCCATCATTGCTGCCTTCGGCATCGGCAATACGGTCCAGTCCAATTCGGTAGCCGATTCCCTTAAGACCGCTCTGGGCATTCCAGGCTGGCTAACGGGACTGGTTATGGCAGCGCTGGTATTTACCGTCATCATCGGTGGCATTCGTCGGATCGCCCGAGTGGCGGAGACGTTGGTACCTATCATGGGAGTGATCTACGTCGCAGGTGCCCTGGGCATCCTAGGCGCCAATTACGCAGCTATTCCCCAGGGGCTAGCTAGGATATTCGTCGATGCCTTCTCCGGTACCGCTGCGGTCGGGGGATTCGCCGGGGCCGGTCTGGTGGCATCACTCCAGTTTGGGGTCGCTCGGGGTCTTTTTTCCAATGAAGCGGGATTGGGCTCGGCGCCTATCGCCCATGCCGCTGCCCAGACCGATGATCCCGTCCGCCAAGGCATGGTTGGCATGCTGGGGACCTTCATCGATACCCTCATCGTTTGCACCATGACCGCCTTGGTCATTGTCACCACGGGAGCCTGGGACAGTGGGGAGACGGGAGCGGGACTGACAACGCTGGCCTTTAACCAAGGCCTTCCCGGACCGGGCGATTTCGTAGTGGCCTTCGGCTTGATCATATTCGCTTTCTCCACCACGCTTACATGGGCTCACTACGCTGAGCGCTGCGTCGAGTATCTGATCGGTGTCCGGGGATTTTGGATCTTCCGACTGATTTGGGTGGGGGCGTTATTCCTGGGGGCTGTGGCCAGTCTCCGCCTCATCTGGAACCTCGCGGACGTCACGATGGCCCTCATGGCCATCCCGAACCTGTTAGCCTTGCTGCTATTGTCCCCAGTGGTCTTTCAAATCAGCCGGGACTACTTTGCCTCAGCCGTTCGCTAACCTTGGGGATTGTAATCCCCCTAAAGAATAGGCCTTATCGCCATGGCCTTCATTGAGGAAATCACCACACCATTCACGGATCAGCGGCCCGGTACCTCCGGGCTACGAAAAACGGTGGCGCAATTCGCCCAATCCCACTATCTGGAAAATTTCGTACAAGCCGTCTTTGACTCGGTGCCCGAGCTGGTGGGAGGGACCTTGGTTCTGGGAGGGGATGGCCGATATTACGCTGACCATGCTATCCGAACCATCCTGGCCATGGCGGCCGCCAACGGCGTGGGCCAAGTCCTGGTAGGTCGTCGGGGGGTCCTGTCCACCCCGGCCTGCTCGGCGATCCTCCGGCGGCGGGGCGCTGCTGCAGGCCTTTTGCTCACCGCAAGTCACAATCCTGGGGGCCCTCAAGGGGATTTCGGGGTCAAGCTCAATACTGCCAACGGCGGTCCTGCCCCCGAATCCGTGACGGAGGCCATCTACGCCCGATCACGGGAGCTGCGACGCTACCGCATCGCGAGGGAGAAGGGGGAGGTTGACCTGGATACCGAGCACGAGAGCCAAGTAGCTGGCATGCCTGTCACCGTGATCGATCCGGTCGCCGACTACAAGGCCCTGATGAAGGAGCTGTTCGATTTTCCAAGCCTGCGCCAGTTGATCGCCTCCCGGGAGATCTCCCTCGTGTTCGATGCCATGCATGCGGTTACCGGCCCCTACGCCAAGGTCCTGCTGGAGGATGAGCTGGGCGCC
Organism: uncultured Gammaproteobacteria bacterium; assembly: GCA_964452535.1. Classification (GTDB taxonomy): domain Bacteria; phylum Pseudomonadota; class Gammaproteobacteria; order Thiohalorhabdales; family Thiohalorhabdaceae; genus Thiohalorhabdus. Next base: position 2,179 of record CAYVMM010000242.1, read on the forward strand.
CCGTCAGGAACCGTCATCAATGGCGATCCTCTGCCCGATTTCGGTGGGCGACCTCCCGATCCCAATCCCACCCATGCTCGTGACCTCCTGGCACATATGGAATCTGATAAGGCCCCTGACCTGGGTGCTGCCTCCGACGGCGACGGCGATCGCAACATGATCATGGGCCGGCGGTTCTTCGTGAATCCTTCGGATTCCTTGGCTATCCTAGCTGACCATTTGCACCGGATCCCGGGTTACCGTGGCCGGATGGCAGGAGTGGCCCGCTCCATG
>CAYVMM010000243.1:0-2443 GCA_964452535.1 uncultured Gammaproteobacteria bacterium
CTTTGCATCCCGGGCAGACGGCTCGCCTTTGGCTGGGCGAGGAGGCCGCCGGCTGGATTGGCACGCTCCATCCGGGTCTCTTAGAACCTTTGGAGCTAACCGGTCCGGTGGTGCTGTTCGAGCTGGACCTATCGACCCTAGGGCGAGGCAGGGCGGAGATTCCCCACTACCGACCTGTGTCTCGGCTGCCCATGACACGCCGCGACTTGGCGCTTGTGGTGCCGGAGGCAGTCACTGTAGCTGCGGTGGAGGAGGTCCTGGAGGCCGTCCAACGGGCAGGGGAGAGACCTTTGGACATAATAGACTGGCATATATTCGATGTTTACACTGGCTCGGGCGTTGAGGTGGGGCATAAGAGCCTCGGCTTGGCGGTCATCCTCCAGGCCCAGGACCGGACACCCACAGACGAGCAGATCGAAGGGGTGACCTCTCAGCTCGTGGAGCGATTATCAACGAGCCTGGGAGCGCGGTTGCGAAGCTGACACCCTTGCCCTAGCCGGCCGTTGAAGACCCTTTTCAACGGCCGGCTTTCACCGCTGAAAGCGGTGAAAAGGGAAAGAGCCTTTTCCTGGAAAACCCGGAAAAGCAACCGGTTGCCTGTTTTTCTAGACAAGCGGGGCCGGCCGGCTCCGCTTCGACCAGGGCGATGAAAAGGGGTTTTCATCGCCCTGCTAGGGCCCAGTAGGAAGTGCCGGATCAGCCGGCTCAGAACAATCCGAATCCCTGTTCAACAAAGGGGAAGCGCTATTGGCGATCACCAAAGCGGACTTGGTGGAGATGCTCCATGACCGGATCGGCTTTTCCAAAAAGGAAGCACAGGAGCTGGTGGAAAGCAGTCTCGACGAGATTCGAAGGGCCCTGGTTAACGGGGAGGAGGTCAAGCTTTCCGGATTTGGCAAGTTCGAGCTGCGAGATAAAGCCCCCCGCCCTGGACGTAACCCCAAAACCGGGGAGGAGGTCACCATTTCAGCCCGCCGGGTGGTGAACTTTCGGCCCAGCCAGGTCCTCAAGGAACGGGCCAATGGTGAGCGATGAGCAACGGCAGGGGCATACCGCAGTCAATATGCCCGTAGGGCGGGCTCCCCGGAGCGGATCCGCCGTTATCGGGCCATAGCCCTAGCAAAACGTTCGTTCCCCTTCAACTGTGTGGGGAGTATTGCCTTTGATCCTCATCGCCAACGATGATGGCTACCGCGCCCGCGGGCTCCAGGTCCTCACCGAACGGCTGCGTGCTGTGGACGAGGTGCTGGTGGTAGCGCCTGAGGCGGACCGCAGCGGGGCCAGTAATGCCCTTACCGTCCTCCATCCCCTGCGTGCGCGGGAGCTGGGCGATCGCTTCTACGCCATCGACGGCACCCCAAGCGATTGCGTCCATATTGCCATCGGTGAGGTCTTCGGCGGGGCCCCTTCGGTAGTTGTTTCCGGTATCAATCACGGAAGCAACATGGGCGACGATGTGATCTATTCGGGCACGGTCGCTGCTGCTGTCGAGGCTCGCCACCTCGCCACGCCCTCCATGGCGATCTCGCTTTGTGGCAGAAACCCCACTCACTTCGAAACCGCTGCTACCGTCGCTGTTCACCTTACCCGTCAGCTCCTGACTGGCCATCGCTTACCGCCCCAGGTTGTGCTTAACGTCAATGTGCCTGATCTCCCTTTTGAGTGGCTCGCAGGGATGCAAGTGACTCGGCTCGGTAACCGCCATGCCAGTGAAGGCGTTATCGTCGACCAGGATCCCCGCGGTGGGACAATCTACTGGATCGGAGCTGCCGGGGCCGAGGCCGATTCCGGGCCTGGCACCGATTTCCATGCCATTCGTCATCGATATGTGTCGGTTACCCCCCTTGGGATCGACATGACCTTGTATACCGCCCAAGAGGAGATCGAAGGGTGGCTCCAAGGAGCCCCGCTGAATCTAGGCTCGGAATGAGTTCTGTCCGTACTCGAGAGCGTATGGTCGCTGGCCTGCGCGAGCGAGGCATTAGGGATGCCCGTGTCCTGGCTGCCATGGAACGGATCCCCCGGCACCAGTTCGTGGACGAGGCTTTGGCTGCCCACGCTTATGAGGATACGGCCTTGCCCATCGGCTGGGGCCAAACGCTTTCCCGCCCCTGGGAAGTGGCCCGCATGACTGAAGCCTTGTTGGTATGTGAACCGGAGCGGGTGCTGGAAGTTGGGGCCGGCTCAGGTTACCCGACCGCCGTACTGGCCGAGCTGGTATCAACGGTGTGGGCTGGAGAGCTTATCTCCCGTCTTGCCAGTCAAGCCCGGACAATCCTGCATCGGATGGGCTATACTAATGCCTACCTTCGGCCGGGTGATGGCCGGGAAGTCTGGGCCCACAAAGGTCCCTTCGACGCGGGCCTCGTCGCTGCCAGCACCTTGGAGCCCCCCGCCGAAATCCTGGAGCAGATCCGGGAAGGCGGTTGCTTGGTGGCCCCTC
>CAYVMM010000244.1:0-2436 GCA_964452535.1 uncultured Gammaproteobacteria bacterium
ATGCGGTTGGCCGTCTCCGTGCGCTGCTTGATCCAGCCTTGCCGGGAACGGTGCAGGAATTGGAGCGTCTGTTGAGTGGCGTCCTTGACCGTCACCGCCGGCATGGTGGGCCGGGTCGCCGCTTCGGCAATCGCCTCAGCATCGGCGGTATCGTTCTTCTGCCCTTTGGTGTCGGCCTGAACGAATGGCCCCGGCAGCAGGATCGCCCGATGCCCCAGATACTCGGCCTGGCGCGCGACATGATGGGAGCCGGCACAGGCCGCCATAGCGACCCGGCACGCCGGCCGTTTGGCCAGGAAACGGATCAAGCTCGTGCGGGGGAATCGCTTGCGTTCCACCGGCTGGCCTTGCTCGTCGAGACCCACCGCGTGGAGGGTGTTCTTGCCAAGGTCGATGCCGAGAGTTGTAATACTCATCAGTCTGTTCCTCTTCCTGTTGGGTCCGTCACTCGGAATCACGAACCCGGGTGTGATAAGGAGGAGCAGGCCATTCCATTAAGAAGGGCAACTCCCGGGTAGGTGGAGCTCATGCCATGCTCGCGCCGAAGGAGGCCTCCGCATTCAGGCCTTACCGCCTGTCCTAGGGAGGATGACAGGCTTTTATCATCGGATCGTGTGTCCGAGCCCTTTGTCCGGCTTTGCACCACGTGCAGGAAACGCCATGGCAGTACCAAAGCGTGACCGGGACGGCCTCCTAAGCGGGATGAACGCGACCGTTTATCTGAGTGCGGCTTTTCTAATGGTGGCCATGTTACTTGCAGGGACCTTCGCGAGCGCCGAAACGATCCGCTGGCTCGCGTGGTTCCGAGCCACTGTGACGCCTTTTCTCGCTTGGTATTACGTGGGGTTGGTGGCCTTTCTGCTGGCACTGATTGTCTGGCTGGGCATGGGGCGGTACAAGAACGTTCGCTTGGGCGGGGATTTCGAAAAACCGGAGTTCGGCCTGGTGCCCTGGTTGGCCATGCTGTTCGCTGCCGGCACCGGCGTGGGTTTGCTGTTCTGGAGCGTTGCCGAGCCGATCCTTCACTTTGGGGGCAATCCGTTGGTTCCTGAGGGCCAAACCTCTGAGGCTGCCGTGGCCGCGTTGCGCTTGACCTTCTTTCACTGGGGGCTGTCAGCCTGGAGCGTATTTGCCGTGGTCGCGCTCGCCCTGTCCTATTTCGCCTACCGCCGAGACCTTCCCTTGACGCTCCGTTCCACTCTCTACCCCCTTCTGGGGGAGCGGATCGACGGGGGGCTGGGTCATACCATCGACATCTTTGCGGTAGTCGCCACAGTTTTCGGCGTGGCGACGACACTGGGGTTCGGAGCGGAACAGATGGCTAGGGGGGTCGCCGAGGTCTTCGGGGTGGCGCACAGTCAAACAACGCAGCTAATCATCATTGGTGCCGTGACCCTGGCCGCGACAGGGTCAGTGGCCTCCGGCGTGCGCAGGGGGGTTCGTTGGCTGTCCGAGGTCAACCTCGGCCTAGCCATTGGGCTGCTGCTGTTTTTCCTCCTTTTCGGGCCCACTGGGCAACTGTTCAGTTACCTTTTACAAGCCACCGGTGGATACCTGCAGAACCTGATCGAGCGCTCTCTTTGGACCGGGCTGGACGGCCATCGGCAATGGCACACCGAATGGACGGTGTTCTACTGGGGGTGGTGGATCGCTTGGGGACCCTTTGTGGGCATGTTCATTGCTCGGGTATCCCGAGGCCGGACACTTCGCGAGTTTGTTTTCGGAGTCCTGCTCCTACCCACCGTATTCAACCTGGTTTGGATCGCCGTGCTTGGCGGTACGGCCCTCAATCTGGAGTTGGGCGACTCGGTGGATATCACCGGCGCTGTTCAAAAGGATGTCACGACGGCGCTGTATCGAACCATTGAGGCGTTTGCTCCGGCTGGGGCAGTGGCCACCGGCGTGGCGGTGCTCGCCACGCTGTTGATTGGGATCTTCTATGTTACCTCCGCAGATTCGGGGACCCTGGTCATCAATACCATCCTGGCTCAAGGCAACCCGAATCCGCCCTTGCGGCACCGCGTGGCCTGGGGTCTCGGAATCGGTGGACTAACGGGAGTATTGGTGCTAGGTGGCGGCACGCCCGCTTTGCAGGATGCGGTCATCGCGGCTGCTCTGCCGTTTTCGTTTGTCGTAATCTTGATGGTCATTGGCGTCATTAAAGGGCTTCGTACCGAACGGTTTGCGCCGAGGACGGGGGTCAAGGATTACCTACCCCAGGAGCCATGGACCGGCGCCGACGAAGAGGCCCTCAAGGCCTAACCAAGACGCAACTAATACTACTTTGTTAGTTATGGCCCAGCGCGGGCCTTCTGGACCTCGGTCATGATCTGCTCAAACAAGGCTGTCAGGACACGGTGCCGCAGGGCGGCCGCTCGGGCTTCGTCGAACCGATCCAGGGCGATGGCGCCCTTGGTCCGGAAAGCCACCGTCGCC
>CAYVMM010000245.1:0-2422 GCA_964452535.1 uncultured Gammaproteobacteria bacterium
CTTCGGAAAAGGGACCCTTCGGGCCCCGGTCCAATGGGCCTAACCGGAAAAACCTAGGAAACGCAGCTATTGGCCACTTTCCGGGACATCCACGACCACCTCTACGCGGCCTTCGGTCCCCAGCATTGGTGGCCCGCCGAGACCCCCTTCGAGGTCGCGGTGGGGGCAGTGCTCACCCAGAACACCGCCTGGCGCAATGTGGAGCGCACCATCGCAGCACTCAAGGCCAGGGACTGGCTAACCCCGCAAGCCCTTGCCCAGGTCGAGACCGAGCGCCTGGCCCAAGCAATCCGGCCGACGGGCTATTTCAACGTCAAGGCCCACCGCCTCCAGGCCCTGTGCAACTTCCTATTGGAGAGTACCGGGGGCCAGCTCGAGGCCCTGGCCAGAGAAGCCACCGCTTCCCTACGAGCTCGCCTCTTAGCGGTCCCAGGCATCGGTCAAGAGACGGCCGATTCCATCCTACTCTACGCCTTGGGGCACCCCATCTTTGTGGTAGATGCCTATACCCGGCGAATCTTCGAGCGGCTGGCCCTGATCGAACCGGGGCGGTCCTACTCGGCGATCCAAACGGCTTTCGAGACCGCCCTGCCGCGGGATCGTGCCCTATTCAACGAGTACCATGCGCTGATCGTGGCTCTGGGCAAGGACTACTGCAGACCGAGGCCCCGCTGCGGACAATGTCCGATCCGATCCTTTTGTCCCTATCCGAGCTAGGCCGAAATCGGTTGACGCCGGGGTCGAGAGCTGCCTAACTAGCGCACAAAAATCGCATGCGTATCCTTCCAAGGCATTCCAGCAACAACGGCGAGGCTGCCATGGAACCCAAGGTCCCCACTATCCCCTCTCTGACGAAGCACTATCGTGAAGTGCGCGGTCTCACCGAGCCTCTGGCGGCGCCCCTTTCGCCGGAGGACTGCGTTGTCCAATCCATGGCCGAAGCGAGCCCAACCAAATGGCACCTGGCCCATACCACTTGGTTTTTCGAGACCTTTATCCTGGAAGCCTTCCAGCCCGGCTTCCAACCCTATGACCCAAGCTACCGGGTCCTGTTCAACTCTTACTACAATGGGGTTGGCGATCAGCATCCCCGGCCTCAGCGAGGGTTGCTAAGCCGGCCGAGCCTCCAAGCGATCTACGATTATCGGCTGTATGTGGACCAGGCCATGGAAACGCTTCTGGAAGACGGGATGAATCCCGAGGCCGCCTTCCGTACCGAGCTCGGCCTTCACCACGAACAGCAGCATCAGGAGCTTATCCTGATGGACATCAAGCATCTATTCGCCTGCAACCCCCAAGAGCCGGCCTATGTCCGCCCTGCCCAGGCACCGGCGCGGGAAGCCCCAGACTGGGAATGGCTTCCCTTCCCCGAGGGAATCCGGGAGATCGGTCACAACGGCGAAGGCTTTGCCTACGACAACGAGGGACCTCGGCACCGGGTCTTCCTGGAACCCTTTGAGCTAGCCAACCGACTGGTGACCTGTGGCGAGCTTCTGGCCTTTATTGCTGATGGCGGCTACCACCGCCCGGAATTGTGGCTGGACGAGGGCTGGGCAGCGGTGCGACAGAAGGGATGGCAGGCTCCGCAATATTGGCGGAAGGCAAACGACGGAACCTGGTCAGTGTTCACCCTGGGCGGGCGCCGCGCCGTGAATCCCGACGAGCCGGTCACGCACATCAGCTTTTACGAGGCCGACGCCTTCGCCCGCTGGGCCGGCGCCCGACTGCCCAGCGAGGCCGAATGGGAGACGGCCCTGATCGAGGCAGGTAATCGGTCGGGGGCCTTTCTGGACGACGGCTATCTCCACCCCATACCGAGCCCCGATCTCTCTGGGACCCTCACCCAAATGCTAGGCGACGTCTGGGAATGGACCGGCTCAGCGTATCGTCCCTATCCCGGCTTCGCGCCAGCGGAAGGCTCCATCGGTGAGTATAATGGCAAATTCATGGTTAACCAGATGGTCTTGCGAGGGGGATCGTGCCTCACCCCCTCGGACCACATCCGCCCCACCTACCGCAACTTCTTCCCTGCCGATGCCCGCTGGCCGCTCACCGGCTTCCGATTGGCCCGCTCGGGATGACGGTTTTCCCCTGCTTCCTTCCTTATACCGGATCCAGCGATCGCAGCCGTTCAGGAAGGAGCCGGAGATCCGCCAGCCCTGCCACCAGCGCCTGGACAAAGCTGGCTTCCCCGGCGTGGAGCATCCGGTAGAACAGGATCTTCATGGTGACAGCCGCGCCCAGGATGATGGCACCGAGGCTCAGGAGCGAGCCCAGTGCCAGGGTGGACAGGCCCGTAATCCCCTGGCCAAAGGTACAGCCCAGTGCCAAGACCCCACCGAACCCCATAAGGGCCGCACCCAGCAGGTGGTTGCCGAAATCGCGGGCGTCTCGGAAGATCTCCCAACGGAAGGTGCCGCTG
>CAYVMM010000246.1:0-2409 GCA_964452535.1 uncultured Gammaproteobacteria bacterium
GCTGGCCCGATGCGCCACAGCGCGGTTCGGCGCCGTGATTGCGCCCTTGTTCCAGCCAAGCCCCCAGCTACTGATTAAGGGAAACATCAATCCAGTCACCGGAACCGGCCCAGTAACAGCTAAGGAACGACTGAGGGGTGCCTGAAGGGCAGGACCCCTGGAGCGGATCCCCCGTTACCGGGCCGGCACCCCATGGCAATCAGCGTAGCTAAGCTCCCTTGTCGGGGCAACCTCCGACGATGACAGATAAGCGAGGAGCCTTCATTTTGGGCTCACCTCAATCGCCAAGGCCTTTAGGCGGATTGTTACCGCGGTGGTCTGATCGGGGGGGGTTGCAACGGTGGCGCGCCAGCGCGCCTTGTCCAGCTTACGATAAGCGGCAATGAGGCCGATATGGCGTGTCGCTGGCTGCAGCTCCCGGGTAAGCTCTCGTGTCTCCCCAGGCTCAATTTGGAATGCTTGCTTGGCGACCATGGCTTCACCCAAGACAGCAGCATCCTTTTCGTAAAGCGAGAAGAAATCAGAATTATCAAAGACATTGGTCGATTTGAGCTCGTAGAGACGGAACACCAGCGGCGAAGGGCGACCCTGAGGATCCGGATTCAAATCCGACGCTGCCTGGAGGGTGGCTCTGAGCCAGGGAGGATCCACTTCGAATAACGAGGCACACCCCCCCAGCGCCATGATCAATAGCGTTCCACTGGCCGCCTGGATGAAACGGCGGATCGTGGTCTTCATCGCAGCCTCTTCCTTCCCGCGTCCTGGCCGAACGAATAATCAGGGGATGATCCAGGCTCCCTTGGGTCAACCCGAGCCACCACGACTGTGGTGTTATCTCGAGCTCCATGCCCCAAGGCCTGCCCCACTAGGGTGTCAACAGCCTCCCCAGGAGAGGGCAATGTCAGGGCACTTTGGATGGCCTGCTCGTCAAGCTCCCGATTGAGGCCATCACTACACAACAGGAAGACATCGCCGGCCTCGATCTCCACAAGCTCGGCATCAATTGCAATCTCCTCTGCAGCCCCGACGGCCCTTGTGATGGCATAAGCGTTCGGATGCAGCGGGTCCTCCCCGAGATCCGCCTGCCCTTGTCGGGCAAACTCAGCGACTAGGCTATGATCACGCGTCAAGCAGCGCAATTGCCCCTGACGGTAGCGATAGACCCGGCTGTCACCCGCCCAGAGGTAGACACAATGACGCTGACGAGCAATAAGCACCGCTACCGTGCTCCCGATGACGGAGCCTCCCGCCTGTCGACTCGCCTGCGCTTGGAGATGGCAATTTACCCTGTGCAGGCGAGCGCGGACCGCTTGGGCGAAGAAACCGAGCCCAACGGCCGGACTTAGCTCGTTGAGTGCCTCGATCACCATGCGACTGGCCCAATCGCCCGCGCTGTGGCCTCCCATCCCATCAGCCACGACCCACAGGCCGAGGTCCGAGCGCTCCAGATAGGCGTCCTCGTTGACGGAACGGACACAGCCCCGCTCGCTCCGACCAGCGGAGCACCAGACATACGGTTCCTGAGTGTGTCTCGCTTCCCTCGCGGGAACCGGCCTTGGCGGGCCACTTGAGGCACTTCCCCTAACCACCCCACTGGTCCCAGTCCCCCCCAAGCAAACCAGAGAAGCCCTCGGTAGGTGGCAATCCCTGGCAGAGAAGGAGCGAGGGCTCCACCTGCTCCGATCCGTGTGTCCACCACAGGCTGTAGGCGAAGAGGTAGTCGTTAAGCACCCGATCGAGCAGCGCCGGGGCCCGATCCAGGGGGGAGCTATCTGTGGGCAGGGGAAACTGCCATGCATTGTGCCCCTTGCGCTCTCGGTGCTCAGGTGGGAGCTTGACCTCTTCCCCAAGAGCCGGTAAGCCCAGCACCTGGACTGCTTGGTCAAAGCGCTGGAGGTCGAACCGGTCTTCGAGGGCAGAAAGGGCCACGGTCTCCATTGTCGCAAGCCAATCACTGGCCCGCGCGAGTGCAACGAGCGGGTGGGTCTCGGAGGGTAAGCAAGCCGCCAAGGTCAAGGGGAAATAGCGGCCCACTCGGTCCACACTCGGCATCAATACACCGAGCCAAGCCCAGGGACCACAGATCCCAGCCGACAAGCTAAAGCGCCAAAGGGGACTGCCCAGGTAGACCTCGAGCCACTGCTCGGTGAGCTGGTGCTGGCTATGCGCCAGCGCACCTTGCAGCCATTCATCCCAAGGCCCCACACACTCCGGAGGCAACCGGCGCGACAAGAAATCGGCATGGCTCGGCACCTTACCGTAGAATCCCGGGCCCTCGGGCTCGACGGGATTCACAGCCGCTCCGGACAACGGAACCGCTCCAGTGCCTTGAGCTGGAACGGATTGCGTGCGCTGGTGGCGCGCAGCTCGAAGGTCGCCTCGCGCTCGGGGGGACCGAAAGTGACCCGG
>CAYVMM010000247.1:0-2404 GCA_964452535.1 uncultured Gammaproteobacteria bacterium
CTCCAGCTCGGCATCCTCGGGACGCGGTGGACGCACTGGCAGCTCTAGATGACTACCGGCAGGGTAAATGACCAGTGTCACCGACTCGGGCGGGGTCCAGATAAGCGGCCAATACGAGGTGGACAGCGACAGGCGTAAGCGATGGCCAGCCGGAAAGGACTGGGCAATATGATCCAATGGCACGCGCACCCGTTCCCGCCGGCCTGGCTCTAAATATTCAGGTTGGTCGTGACCATGGCGATGGCACAGGTTGAGGACGCCGTAGGTAACCCGAGTAGCCTTACCATCGGGGGCCCGATCCGAAAGGCGGACCGCAATTTGCGCGACGGGCCGATCCGACTCCAGCTCGAGCTCCGCTACTGGGGCACCCAGGATCTCTCGTGCTTCCTCCAGTGGAGCGGTATCGAAGGTCAGCGAGCCGCCGTCCTCTTCACGTTGATCGTAGGGCAGATCCGGACCATTGCTGAATGAGCACCACTTGCCCCCAAACAAGCCCACGGACAGAGGCGATTGGATGGACAGGGGCAGGTCAGCCTCCGCCTCTGGCATAGTCTCGCCGGGCCAGTGCAGGCGGTGATGGGAGAGGGCTAGGCGGATGACATGCACATTATTCGAAGGCCACTCCGGCTCCGCTACCCAGCGGCCCGGGCGACGGGCATAGTGAGTACGGGGCCGCACGCTGTCCTGCATCCACACCCGCAGCCGTGGCTCCTTAGTTACGCCGGTTTCCTCGCCTTTGAGCCACTGATCCCACCAGCGCAGGGCCTCCTGCAGGAAACCGATGCGCGGTCCAGGCATCCCTTGGTGGGGATAGATGTGGCTCCAGGGACCGATAAGGCCCTTAGTAGGCGCTGACAGGTTCTTCACCAACCGGAATACCGGGTTAGGGTAACCGTCGGCCCAGCCGGATACGGCCATCACTGGGATCCGGATGGCCCCATAGTCCTCGCAAACCGACCCCTGGCGCCAATACGCGTCGCGCTTGGGGTGCGCCATCCACTGTTTCACCCACAGCCCGCTGCGCTCTAACCGCTCTCGCCACATCTCGCGCCAGCGCTCGCCCACCACATGCGGATCCGGTGGCATGGAATTAAAAGCGAGCATGGTGGACGCCCAGGAGAGATTGTCATTAAGCAGGCAGCCGCCCTTGTAGTGCACATCGTCCGCATAACGATCGTCGGTGGCCGCCACCGCGATTACTGCCTTCAGCTCTGGAGGCCGGCGGGCAGCGAGCTGAAGGGCATTAAACCCGCCCCAGGAGATTCCCATCATCCCCACATCGCCCGTACACCAGGGTTGGGCCGCTAACCAGCGTAGGATCTCCTCTGCGTCGTCCTGCTCTTGGGGCAGGTACTCGTCAGTGAGGACCCCCTCGGAGTCACCGCTACCGCGCAGATCCACCCGCACTCCGGCGTAGCCATGGGCAGCAAAGTAGTAGTGGATCTGGGTATCCCGAGAGCGCTTAATGTCGCGCTTGCGATATGGGATGAATTCGAGGATCGCTGGCACCGACGCGTCCCTGATCCGCTCCGGCAGCCAGAGGCGCGCCGATAGGCGGGTACCGTCGCGCATGGGGATCCACTGATGCTCGACAACGCGGACCGCGCCGGGCAGATCGGCCTCGGGAACAGTATCCATCATCTACGAGAGCTCTTGGCGATCGGCTATCTCAATGTTGAGCAGGGCCCTGATCCGATTGTAGCGCGCCAAGAGGTCATTGGTGCTTTCACCCCCTAGCCAAATCCAAGCCAGTTCGTAGCTGTAGCTATCCTGATCCTTGAGGTCCTCAAGGCGCTCACCGGGGTCTACCTTAAGCTCAATGGTGGCACCGGGTACCTGTCGCTCCACCTCGCGGACCCGTTCGGGATCGGGTAACCGGGCTACAGTACCGTCGCGGAAGGCACGCACAAAGAATTTAGCGGCGACAGGCCATCGCCCCGCTCCGCGGGGGGGATCGGGTCGCCGCCCTTCGGCTAGGTCGATGGCCACCTGCTGATGGGAAGCGCCGTCTACCTTCTCCAGCACTTCGCAATGGGACTCACTGATGCGCGGGTTAATCTCCAGCAACCAGATGCGATCTCCATCACGATCCCAAAAGCATTCGACATTGAAGGCCGAGTTATCTAGGCCAGTGGCATGTACCGCCCGTTCAGCCACGGCGGTAAGGCGCTCCTGGATGGAATCGGGCAACTCCGAAGGGTACTGATAACGAGCGAAGGAGACCTGGTTAGGCTCCCGGATCGAGTCCACTATGGCATAGACCTGTGGCTCCCCGCTGTAAACGTAGCCCTCCAAGGTGCATTGCCAGCCGCTAATGATGCCCTCTGCAAGACAAGCATGTGGGGGCAGGGCTGCAATCTCGGCGGGCAGCGATCTTTTCGGAAACGCGCGGAATCAAGACGTG
>CAYVMM010000248.1:0-2370 GCA_964452535.1 uncultured Gammaproteobacteria bacterium
GGATCGCCCGGCGGGGGATCGCGTCCTCGAAGGGGCTGGGCCGGCATCGCTGGGTGGTGGAGCGAACCTTCGCCCGGCTGGGCCGCTACCGCCGGTTGCGGGGACGCGATGAGCGCCGGGCCGACATCCATGAGACTTTCCTCAAGCTAGGTTGTGCAATGATCCTGTTGAACCATCGCCAAAAGATTTGTTAGGCGCTCTTAGGATCGGACCGGTTCCGGGGACTTGTTGGATGTTACTCCCTGATTCCTGTCATGCCCGATCAGCCCTCGGTGCGTTTGCTCTCCTCAGCGGTGCCAATCAGCCATTGCAGCGCCGCTTTGAGCCGATCGCCCCAACCGTCCTTGTGACGGCGCATCCCGATGGTCTGGCTGATGCGATCAAGCAGGATGGCCAAGATTACCACGCCCAGACCGCCTTCGAAGCCCAGGCCGACATCTAAGCGCTGGATCCCTCGCAGGACGGTGTTTCCGAGGCCGCCGGCGCCAATCATGGAAGCGATCACCACCATGGATAGCGCGAGCATGTTCACTTGGTTGACCCCAGCCATAATGGAAGGCATGGCAAGAGGCAGCTGGACCTTAAACAGCAGCTGGCGTCGGGTGCACCCGAAAGAAAGCCCAGCCTCCACCATTTCCCGGGCGACTTGTCGGATTCCGAGATTGGTCAGGCGAACGGCCGGTGGCATGGCGAAGATAATGGTCGCTATGGCCCCCGGCACCTTTCCCAGACCGAAGAACATCGCTGCGGGGATGAGATAGACAAAGGGGGGCATGGTCTGCATCAGATCCAGGATCGGGCGGATAATCGCCCACGCCCCATCGCTCTTAGCCGAGAATACCCCGAGAGGCAGGCCGATCACCAGGGCCACAATGGCCGAGGCGATAACCAGCGCAAACGTGGATAGGGTTTCGGGCCATAGGTCCATGCCGATTACCAGCGCCAGAGAGGCTACGGCGAACAAGGCGAAGAGCCAGCCCACCCGCCATAGGCCCAGTAGGGCCACCACCGCGACAAAGGCCCACTGGGGGATCGCGAGGAGCCCAGTCTCTAGATTGTCCACTAGCCACCCAACGACCAGGGTGACGAAGTCGAAGAAGGGTTGGAGGTTGATCAACAGCCAGTCCACGATGGCTTCGATCCAGCTCCCTACAGGGATGCGGTAGTCCACGCGTGACTCCTACACTTCTTTCTGGATGGCCTCGAGCAGGGTAGCCTTGCCGATGACGCCGCGAAAGCGGCCCTGGCGCCCTACTACCGGTAGGGGATAAGGGGAGTTCGCTACTGGTGCGAGGATCTCGCGTAGAGTCTGGTGGCCGCGCAGGATCTTGGGATCCTGGAGATGGGCCGCCTCCAGGGTCTGTTTCCCATCTGCCAGGGCCTGTTGGACGGAAGCCTGGGACACCATAGCCAGGAAACGCTTCTGATCGATGATGTACCCGAAAGGTAAGTTGGCTTGTTCAAGGGCATTCAAGGCCTCCTCCAAGGACTGGTCCGGGGCCAGACCAACCCCTGGTAGCTCGGCGATGTCGCTGGCGATGTAGATTCCGGTGATGTCGACATCCCGGAAAAACTCCTCGACGTATTCGTTGGCCGGCTCCCTTAGGATTTCACGACCTGTTCCGATTTGCAGGATGCATCCGCCATCCATCATGGCGATCCGGTCTCCGACCCGCATGGCCTCGTCCAGATCATGGGTGATAAAGACCACGGTGCGCTCACTCGTTTCCTGCAGCTCGAGCAATTCTTCCTGCATTTGGTGGCGAATGAGGGGATCGAGAGCGGAAAAGGCCTCGTCCATGAGCAGAATCGAGGGATCCGAGGCCAGGGCCCGTGCCAGGCCTACCCGCTGCTGCATGCCGCCGGAGAGCTCATCCGGGTAACTTACCGCGTTTTGCTCAAGGCCCACCTGCTCCAGCGCCTGAAGGGCCCGTTTGCGCCTCTCTTTCTTGTTGTAACCGGCTACCTCCAGCCCGAACTGGACATTTTCCAGAACGGTCCGGTGCGGCATCAGCGCAAAGCTCTGGAACACCATTGCCATATCGCGACGCCGCAGTTGGACTAGATCAGCGTGCTCCATCTGTGTGACGTCATGGCCATCAATGGTGACGGTGCCGGAGGTTGGCTCGATCAGGCGATTGAGCATCCGGATAAGTGTTGATTTACCTGACCCGGAAAGCCCCATAACCACGAAGATCTCTCCCGCTTGAACCGTAAAGCTGGCGTCCTGGACGCCGATGGTGTTGCCGGTTTGGCCGAAGATCGCTTCCTTGGAGAGGCCCTGCCTGATTAGCTCGAAGGCAGCCTGGGGATTAGGGCCGAAGATCTTGTAGAGGCGCTCGGCGAGGATCTTATCGGTCATCTTAGCGG
>CAYVMM010000249.1:0-2366 GCA_964452535.1 uncultured Gammaproteobacteria bacterium
GATTCAATGGAAGGAATCTTCGACGCCTTGAAGGAAGGAGCCCTGACCATGCAACAGGGTGGCGGTGTGGGCTACGACTTTTCCACCTTGCGCCCGCGCGGCGTCGTAGTGGGCCACACTCGCACTGTCGCCTCCGGACCGGTGGCCTTCATGGACATCTGGGATGCCATGTGTGCCACGGTATTGTCCACCGGCGCTCGGCGGGGTGCCATGATGGCCACCTTGCGCTGCGATCACCCGGACATCGAGGAATTCGTCGAGGCCAAGCGGGAAGCGGGCCGACTAACGCGATTCAATGTGTCCGTACTCATCCACGACACCTTCATGGAAGCGATACGGCAGGATGCCGATTGGCCATTGGTCTTTCCAGACGACTCGCTCTCTGCCGAGGTAGGGGAAGCCGGCACCGTGGCGCGCCCTTGGCCGGGCTACGAGGGACTCGCAAGCTGCCGAGTGATACGCACCGTGCGTGCTCGCGACCTTTGGCAGCGCATCATGCGGGCAGCCTACGACACCGCTGAGCCAGGAGTGATATTCATCGACCGCGTGAATGAATGGAACAATCTATGGTACCGGGAGCACATCTCAGCTACCAATCCCTGTGGCGAAGAGCCCTTGCCACCCTACGGTTCCTGTGATCTGGGCTCCATTAACCTGACCACCTTCGTACAGGAACCCTTCACGGAGAACGCTCGGCTGGATCTGGCCGGGATCGCAGAGCTAGTGCCCACCGCAGTACGCATGCTGGACAATGTGATCGATGCCGCGCGCTTCCCACTGGACCCACAAGCCACCGTAGAGCATGGCAACCGGCGAATCGGCCTCGGCCTCACCGGACTTGCCGACGCCCTGATTATGCTCGGTCTGCGCTACAATAGCGAGGCCGGACGAGCCCAAGCCGAAGCGGCCATGCGTACCATAACCGACGCAGCCTATCGCGCTTCCATCGCCTTAGCTCAGGAGAAAGGGCCCTTTCCCGACCTGGATCCCGCACGCTACCTGAAGGGACGATTCATCAGTCGGCTTCCGGAGGATATCCGAGAAGGCATCGCAGAGCACGGGATTCGCAACAGCCACCTGACCTCCATTGCACCCACTGGGAGCATCAGCCTCCTCGCCAACAATGTCTCCGGTGGGCTAGAGCCGGCTTTCGACTTCCAGTTCCGGCGCCGCGTCCTGGAGCTCGACGGCACCACCACCGAGTATTCGATGGCGGACTATGCCTACCGTCTGTGGCGGGAAAGCTCGGGAGCGGATCAACCGCTGCCCGATGCCTTTGTCTGTGCCGAGGACCTCACTCCGGAAGAGCATCTGGCCATGCAGGCCACCTTGCAGCCGTGGGTAGACAGCGCTATCTCTAAGACCATTAACATCCCGCCCGATCTGCCCTTCTCGGTATTTCAAGACATCTACGAGCGAGCCTATGCTTTAGGCAACAAGGGCTGCACCACCTATCGACCCAATCCGAAACGGGGAACGATCCTGAAAGCGGACCCCGAAGAAGCCCCACATTGCTGTAGGCTGGAGTAAGGGGTGGCATAGCGGGAAACGGAGGACATGATGACGCTTCAGCAGCTGGCCATGGGGGCGGCTATCCTGGTGGGCGGGTATGTCCTAATCCTCACCTGGGTCTACCTGGTCCAGGGTCGTATGGTCTTCCTGCCGGGAGAGCCGGGCCGAACGCTTACCGCTACCCCCGAAAGCATCGGCTTGGCCTACGATCCGGTTTCGCTGGTAACGAGTGACGGGATTCGCTTGGACGGGTGGTTTGTGCCCTCCCCTAGGGAGCGCGCGGTAGTGGCTTTCTTTCACGGTAATGCCGGCAATATTAGCCACCGCCTGGACACCCTACGCATCTTCCACGAGCTTGGCCTGTCGGTCCTGATCGTGGACTATCGCGGCTATGGCCAAAGTGAGGGGAACCCCTCAGAAAACGGTCTATACCGTGATGGCGAGGCAGTCTGGGATTATCTCCGGAACACGCGCAAAATACCGGCGGAGTCCATCGTCCTCGTCGGGCGCTCCCTGGGCTCCGCCGTTGCTGCCTATCTTGCGGCCCAACACGAGCCCGGCGCTCTCGTCCTGGAGTCCCCTTTGATCTCCGTTCCCGAGCTTGGCCAAGCCATCTATCCCTATCTTCCCATCCGCTGGCTCGCCAAATACCGCTTTCCCACCCTCGAATTCACCGCCCAGGCTCGATGTCCGACTCTGGTAATCCATAGCCCCGACGACAACATTGTCCCCATCACCCATGGCCAGAGAGTCTATGCAGCGGCCTCAGGGACTAAGCATTTCCTGGAGCTAAAAGGCGGACACAATACCAGCCATATCGAAGACGAACCGGGCTATCGAGAAGGGTGGGAGGC
>CAYVMM010000250.1:0-2357 GCA_964452535.1 uncultured Gammaproteobacteria bacterium
GCCTGGCGCCGAAGAACGCGTCCGGCGGCTTTTTGCAGGGCATTATCGGCGCCCCACCCCTCCCGCTCCAAGATCCACCGCTTGTGCTCGAAGGGATGCCACAGCAAAGCCGCAAACAGGAAGGCCGGGGTCACGGGGAGCCCGGCTATCACTCGACGATCGGTGTCTTCGAAGACTTGAGCCAAAAAGGTGTGCGGGAAGCGGCTGTCCCCCTCCAAGAGCAGCTCAGCGGTTTCGGGATAAAGGTGCTCAAAGAGGCGGAAACGCCGCAGCATCTGATAGCTAGCGACCCCCGTTCCAGAAAGGAAGAGTTTGTTGACTTCCTCAAACAGCCGGGCCGGAGGAACCTCCGTCAGGAGGGGACTCATGCGGAGGATGGGAGCCGCTGTCCCGGCTTCGATGAAGAACCCCAGCTTGGCCGCGAAGCGCACGCTCCGTAGCATGCGGACCGGATCCTCACAGTAGCGTGCCTCGGGATCCCCGATCAGACGGACGCGCCCGGCGCGAAGATCTTCCATTCCCCCCACATAATCCACCACGGAGAAATCAGCAATATCGTAATAGAGGGCATTGACAGTGAAGTCCCGACGGAAAGCGTCTTCCTCCTGCGTCCCATAGACATTGTCCCGCAGGATCAGCCCCTTTTCCGAGCGAAGCTTGCCCCCCTTCCCACCCGGACTCGGTCCCCCACCTCGAAAGGTGGCGACCTCAATGATCCCCTCTTTAAAAGGAACATGGGCCAACCGGAACCGTCGGCCAATCAGTCGGCAATGGCGAAACAGAGCCTGAACCTCTTCCGGACGGGCATCGGTGGCAACATCGAAATCCTTGGGCTTCCGGGCCAAGAGCACATCGCGGACGCTCCCCCCGACCAAGCAGGCTTGATAACCTCGCCGGTGCAAACCATAGAGGACCTTCAGGGCCTTGGGATCAATGCAGTTTCGGGAAACGGGATGCTCTGCTCGGGGAATGCTCCTTGCTCGCCCTCTGGCAGGAGGGGGCGATAGATCGGCGCATGAAGCTCTCGAGGCCCCCTGGCCTTCCGGTTCAGGGTCGCAGTCTACTGATGGAGCGGGATTCGGGAATAGCCAATCTGTCATGGGAGAGGAAGGATAGACGAGCAGAGCCTATCCGTAAAACCACCGAGACCAGCGCCGCCGGCTTCGATTACCGTTCAGCCCCGCGGATGATGTGTCGCATGGAGTTCTTTGAGTCGCTGCCGGGCGATATGGGTATAGATCTGGGTGGTCGACAGATCGCTGTGACCCAGCAGCATCTGCAGGGATCGAAGATCCATGCCGTGGTTCAAGAGGTGGGTAGCAAAGGAATGCCGGAGGGTATGAGGCGAGAGCGGCTTCTCAATCCCGACCTTCCGGGCATGATGGCGAATGCGGTACCACACCGCCTGCCGGGAAAGCCCACTCCCTTTCTGGGAAACGAAAAGTCGATCGCAGGCCCGGCGACGAAGGAGATAAGGCCGCGAGCGATCCAGGTAACAGAGCAACCAATGGAAGGCTTCCTCCCCCAACGGAACGAGACGTTGCTTGCGGCCTTTGCCCTCAACCAAGACGTATCCCGCATCGGAGCGGACCTGACCCCTGTTCAAGGCAACGAGCTCCGAGACCCGGATCCCAGTCGCATAGACCACTTCCAGCAGGGCACGATCACGCAGACCCAAGGCCTTGGAAGGATCGGGGGCAGCTAGAAGGGCCTCCACCTCCCTTTCCGAGAGGGCCTTAGGGAGGCGGGGCTCAAGCCTTGGAGGCTGGATCGCTCGTGTGGGATCCTCATTAATCTGACCCGTGTCAAGGAGAAAGCGATAGAAACGGCGCAGGGCAGCCAGCCGTCGGGCGGCGGTTCGGGACCGGATGCCACGGCGGATCTGCGCCGCCAGAAAGCCCAGCACCTGCTCTCGCCGAGCCTCGGCCAGCTTCGCCTCCTGGCCCAACCATTCGGCAAAACGACAGAGATCGCACCGATAGGCGGCGCGAGTGCTCTCGGCCAGACCCGCTTCCAGCCAGAGGCCGTCCAGGAATCGTTCAAGAGCCGGGTCCAACCCCCTCCTCCTCGGAGGAGCCTCGAGCGGGGCCTCCCCTCTTGGACCAAGGCACCCCTTCGTGTCGGAGGAGCCAAGCCTTGATGGGGAGGCCGAGTCCCCGAGAATGCCCTAGGTAACCTCCCAGCCCTCCTCGGGCCACTACTCGATGGCAGGGCACCAATAGGGGCCAAGGATTGGCCGCAGTGGCATTCCCGACGGCTCGGGCGCCGCTTCCAATCCACCGGGCCAGCTCACCGTAGGTCCGGACCTCCCCTGGCGGGATAGCGCAGATCGCACGCCATACGCGGCGCTGAAAGGG
>CAYVMM010000251.1:0-2052 GCA_964452535.1 uncultured Gammaproteobacteria bacterium
TGCAGCATGCGCCGCTCCGGGGACCACCAGTAGCCGTTGTAGATAAGCTCAGCGTAGCGCGGCATGAGCGCATCCTTGAGGTGGGCGGCCTCGCGGTCGAGGGTGATCGACTCCATGGCCCGCCGGGCTTCCAGCAGGAGGGTCCCTCCCGGGGTCTCGTAGACCCCCCGCGACTTCATGCCGACATAGCGATTTTCAACGATGTCCACCCGGCCAATGCCGTGGGCAGCCGCAAGGCGATTCAAGCGGGACAGGAGCTCGTGGGGAGGCAGGCGCTCGTCGTCCACTGCGATGGGGTCGCCGCCTTCGAACGCAATCTCGATATAGGTGGGCTCATCAGGGGCCTGCTCAGGGGCCACGGTCCAGCGGAACAAGTCCTCTTCCGGCTCGGTCCAGGGATCTTCCAGGGCTCCCCCTTCATAGGAGATATGCAAAAGATTAGCGTCTATGGAGTAGGGCGATTCCCCGCCTGCCTTCTTGCCTTCGATGGGGATGCCGTGGGCCTCGGCGTAGGCCAAGAGCTTCTCTCGGCTGTCCAGGTCCCACTCCCGCCAAGGGGCAATCACCTGGATATCCGGAGCCAGCCCATAGTAGCCCAGCTCGAAGCGCACCTGATCGTTGCCCTTGCCTGTGGCCCCGTGGGCCACCGCATCGGCGCCGGTCTCGCGGGCGATTTCGATCTGACGCTTAGCAATCAAGGGTCGAGCGATGGCGGTACCCAGCAGGTAGCATCCCTCGTAGACGGCATTGGCCCGGAACATGGGGAAGACGAAATCCCGGGCAAACTCTTCCCGCAGGTCGTCCACATAGATCGCGGCGACGCCGAGCTGTTCCGCCTTGGCCCGGGCGGGGGCCACCTCCTCGCCTTGACCCAGATCGGCGGTAAAGGTGACCACCTCGCAGCCATAGGCATCCTGGAGCCATTTGAGGATGATGGAGGTATCCAGGCCGCCCGAATAAGCGAGGACCACTTTCGCCACATCTGCCATGCTCGCGCCTTCCTTTTTCGCCATTGCCGGGGCTATCCTTGTACCAAGGGGAGCAAACGTTTTGCCATGGTGCGGTGGCCCGGTGACTTGATTGATGCTCCCCTTGCTATCCAGAGAAGGATTTTTCCAGCCCTGCCCCCTAGTGGTCCAGCTGGGTCGTGCAACCCCTGGGCCGACCAATGATCCAAGAAAGAAAAGGCACTTGAGAGGAGGGCAGCCATGAGTACCGAGGGCGACTCGCTGCCGAAGACCCGGGCCGAGTGGAAGGACCGGCTCAGCCCCGAGCAGTACCGGATCTGTCGTCAGGGGGGAACGGAACCGCCTTTCTCAGGGGAATACGTGCGCACCAAGACGCCGGGGACCTATCACTGTGTCTGCTGCGACGCCCCCCTCTTCCACTCACAGCAGAAGTTCGATTCCGGCACAGGCTGGCCCAGCTTCCGGGCCCCCTTTAACGAGTCCGCCGTGATGACCAAGCACGACACGAGCCTGGGGCTGACACGTGCCGAGGTGCGCTGCGCGTCCTGCGACGCCCACCTCGGTCACGTCTTCCATGACGGCCCACCCCCTACAGGGCTGCGCTACTGCATCAATTCCGTGGCACTGTCCTTAGAACGGGAATAGCCCGGACCCCCGAGCCAAAACCCACAGGAATTGAGGGAGGAAGGCCTCACCATGAGCATTCAGGCAACCATCGAGCAGAAGCTGCGCCGCGATCTAGCGCCCCTTCACCTCGAGGTGATCAACGAGAGCGGCATGCATAATGTGCCACCCAACTCGGAGACCCACTTCAAGGTCTTTGTGGTTTCCGAGCATTTTGCCGATCAAAGCCGCATCAACCGCCAGCGCACGGTCAACCGCGTGCTGAAAGCAGAGCTAGCCGGCCCCATCCATGCCTTGTCCATGCATACCCTGACCCCCGCCGAGTGGGAGGCCCGCGACCGGGAAACCTTGGCTTCCCCCCAGTGCCTGGGCGGCATGGGCAAGTAGATCCGCCATGGAGGCCTCCTTGCCCGCTCGCATGGCACGTGCCTGCCTAGCCCTGGAAGGGCTATCCGTAGGG
>CAYVMM010000251.1:2062-2349 GCA_964452535.1 uncultured Gammaproteobacteria bacterium
TGAGCGCGGCCCTCGCCCGGGGCGAGACGCCTGCGCTGCCGGCCGGGCCGTGGCCCTGGACCGATGACACTGCCATGGCCTTGGGGATCGTGGCGATTCTCGACCGTTACGGGGAGATTGATCCTGTCGCATTGGCCAGCGTCTTCGCCCGGAACTACGCTGCCGAGCCTCACCGGGGCTACGGGGCCATGGCCCGGCGGATCCTGACGGCACTGTACGCAGGCGAGGGCGGCGGGGCCCTGGCCCGCTCGGTCTTCGGGGGCCAGGGTTCAATGGGGAACGGGGGG
>CAYVMM010000252.1:0-2346 GCA_964452535.1 uncultured Gammaproteobacteria bacterium
GGGCTTATCAGCGGCCTTCGAAGGGCCCGTTCGACGGATCTGGCCACGGGCACGGTGCGTCATGAGCTGGCCTGGCTGGCCGATCTCCGGGCGCGGACCCGCCCGGCCTTGCTGGTGCATGCCAGCGGGCGCTTGCAGCGATAAAAGGAACCCAGGGCCCTCGTGGGAGCAACCTGTCGGGGGCATGGTCCAGCCAGGCTTCGCTGAGGTGCCCTTTCAAACCTCGCTCCTGGCGCTTCCTCGAGCGGAAGCGGCTTCGTCTACTCGCTCGTTTTGCCATCGAAACGCTCTTCTTCTGCCTCGGCCTTTGACGGATGGATCGTGTCGTCTCGGTGCTCGGGCGGGGAGTAGAGGCTGTAGAGCTGGAGTGGCCCAGCGCCGGTGTTGATGATGTTGTGCCACATGCCGGCGGGGATGATCAGGGCCCAGTCGTCTTCAAGCCGATATTCCGTTTCGCCGTTATTTAGGAGGGCTTTGGCCTTGCCGCTTTCCACGCGGATAAACTGGTCCAGGCCGTGCACCTCGTTACCGATATCCTCCCCAACCTCGATACTCATCACCACGAGCTGGGTGTAGCGCCCCGTATAGAGCACCTGGCGGAAGGCCGTATTATCCTTTGTCGCATGCTCGATGTTTATGGCATATCCCTTCATCGCTCCCATCCTCTGCACATGTATCAAGGGAAATGAAACTTTTGCTCTGGTTCAGCGGCCCCGGTAGAACCCGATTTTCAGGCAAATCGATCCAGTGAACTCTGACCCCGTAGGAGCTCCATTTATGGGGCGAATGCTCAGTGCGGGCATCCTATCGGTCGGCCGACCAATCATTTGCCCAATCAATCAAGTTCCAACACCGATCTATTATTAGCGCCTGCTGCCGCTCTGGGCTGAAATGGCAAAGCAGTAACCAATGTTGCTGGAAAAGGCTTCGATGGTGCCCGAAAGCCGGACGGAAGGAGGCGGCTTGGAAGGCAGGATCACTCGGACCCCGCTGCGAAGCCTATCCCGTTCAAGATTCACTGGAACTCTCCCTTTAGAAGGTCCCCTACCGGAATAGGATGTAAAGGGTTCTCTGGTCCGGAAGCCCAGTCATTTTAAGGTCGTTCGCCTCCTGGAAGGCCTCGATCGCCTTTCGGGTCACCGGCCCATAGATCCCGTCGATGGCCCCGCCATAGTGGCCGAGATCGGCCAGGCTCTGCTGGAGTCGCCTAAGAATAGCCTTGTAGAGGGTGACCGACTCGCCATGGGCCTCGACCTCGATACGCTCGGAGGCCTCCTTGAGCCGGGTCGGTCGCCAAGCCACCGTCAGGGCACTAACTGCCCGGGCATACTGAACCTCAGGATGCTCTTTGCAATAGCGAGCGAGCAGGGCGTCGATGAGGCCCGCACTCTGCCAGGGGATGATATCGGCGGTGGCCTCGCTGAGCTGGTTATAGGCAGAGAGGTAGCCGTGGGTCCAGCCAACGAACCGTATGTAGGCCGAGGATTGGGCCTCGCGCTCGTCGAGGAAGCGTTGGCAGGAAGCCTGGCCGACGCCCTTGAGGGCGAAGGCGCCTTCTGAAGAAGCGGTCAATGCGGTCGGAGACCACGAGAGCAGGATCAAGGCAGCAAGCCACCACGGCATCGGGCGCACCTTCAGATTCGGAAAAACCGGTCCAATGAAGTTTACTGTAGCCGATCGATAGAGGCCGCGCATCTCGACGCTGCCGGAGACCGACTAAGTATAAGGAGCAGGTGCGAGGCACAAGGGCGTTGGCACCTTATTCGCCAAGATGGCCAATCCCTTGCAGGACCGTCTTAGTATCCGATCAAGAAGCGGCCCAGGAGTATGCTCCTGGGCCGCCTTGACCCCAACCGCAGGGAAGCACCTCTTATATTGACTGGCTCCAAGAAAAGCACGCCTTGAGCAAGATCAAGTTGCCCCTCGGCAAACCAAAAGGTGAAGCCCTTACCACCGGGCACCCTCAGGAACACGAGTGTCATCTAAGCTGGGTTTTATCCCCGAATCAGGACGCGCCGGGCGACACCTGATGTTTCAGGTGGAAACACGGCCCTGGCGGCGGTTGATGACCGGGCGGAATCCGGAGGGCTCGCCCGGGATGATGGATGCCGTATGCGGCACAACCGGCAAGCGCCAAGGCCACACTGAGTGCAATAACTGCGTTTAGGCGAGGTCGCCCCTTCACATTACCTTTCAGTGCACGTCATATTGGGTGTCAAATCCTTCCAGGAGATAGCACCATGCGCATAACCCGAGGCATCCTAGCCGTTCCTGCCGCCGTCGCTTTGACTGTCTCACCAACGCCGAGCACTGCGGACCCCTGGAAGGACGAATCCGGGCACGGCC
>CAYVMM010000253.1:0-2340 GCA_964452535.1 uncultured Gammaproteobacteria bacterium
CACTCCGTCGCCAGATCGACGTGGGCTGGAGCTCCGGAAGCGCATCGATTTGCGTCAGCGATTGCGCGGCCCCTTGACCTTGACCGCAACTGCCACTCTCTGGGATCCCTTCGGGGCCCTGCACTGGCAGCTGGAGAGCAAAGCCCAGTCCTTGGAAGCGAAGCGCTGAGCCAGGCCCTGGGCACCGATTTTGGGCTCGGGCAGTTTACTGTGGAGAGCCTTCCCGGGGAGAACGCAGAGCAGGCGGCACTCGTGCTGGGCAAATGCCTCTCCCCCCGGTTATTTGTGAGCGACGGAGTCAACCTGTTCGAAAAGGGAAACCCTTTCCGGGCTCGCTATACCCTGAGCGAGTACTGGGAAATCGTTACCGAATCCAATGTCCGCCAAACGGGGGGAGACATCTTCTGGACCACCGAGGCTGGACTACCGAGGCTGGACTACCGAAGCCGGAGCTTGAGAAACCGGTTCGCCTTATTGTTCAGAGACTGTTAAACGGTCTTCCACAATCTCGGCAACCCGGGCTAGGGCCTCGTCGAGTCGCTCGGGATCTTTACCCCCGGCCTGAGCCATATCGGGCCGCCCGCCTCCCTTACCACCGACGACCTCCGCTACCCGATTGACAAGCTCGCCGGCCGGGATACGCTCAGCCAGATCCTCCGTGACCCCGGCGATCAGGCTAACCTTGGCCGCTTTTGAATCCGGAACCCCCAGGACAATGACCCCCGAGCCCATCCGCTTCTTGAGCTGATCTACCGTCTGACGCAGGGACTTAGGGTCCTGCCCCTCGAGACGTGCTGCAAGGACCGGGACACCATCCACCTCGCGCACCTGATCAAGGAGGTCGGTGCTGGCGGCGGCGGCTAGCTTGCTTTTGAGTCGTTCTTGCTCCTTTTCTAGATCGCGATAGCTACTGACCAAGTCAGCCACCCGCTCCGGGGCATCCTCGGCAGTACCCTTGAGCTGAGTAGCGATGCGGAGGAGCTGATCTTCCTGGTACTGAACGTAGTTGATCGCCTCCTGACCGGTGAGGGCCTCAATCCGGCGCACACCAGCCGCAATCCCGGTTTCTTCCACGATCTTGAACAGTCCCATATTGCCGGTCCGAGAGACATGGGTGCCCCCGCACAGCTCTTTGGATATCGACCCCATGGTGACGACCCGAACCTGATCACCGTACTTTTCATCGAAGAAGGCAATGGCCTCCTCAGACTGGGCTTGATCCAAAGTCATCCAGTCCACTCGAACCGGATAATTCGAGCGGATGTGACGGTTAACCTCATTCTCGATGGTACGCACCTGTTCCCGGGTCAAGGCCTCGTAGTGACTGAAATCAAACCGCAATCGGGCCGGTTCCACAAGCGAGCCCCGCTGCTGGGCATGGCTGCCAAGCTGGCGACGGATGACGGCGTGCAGGAGATGCGTTGCGGAATGGTTATAGGCTGTAGCATGGCGCGCCGATTCGTTTACCTCGCAGTGGACTGTCTCGCCCAGCCGAAGACAGCCCCTTTCCAGGCGTCCGATATGGGCCACCAGCTCGCTCAAGCGGAGCTGGGTATCAGTAACCACGAACTCGGCCTCGCTACTGGTAATGCGCCCGGTATCGCCTACCTGACCACCGGACTCACCATAGAATGGCGATTGATTAAGAATGACCACCCCTTTCTCACCCGCCTGAAGCTCATTCGCCCGGACATCGTCCTTAATAATCCCCTTCACGGAAGCCTCAGCGGTTAGGGTCTGGTATCCCAGAAACTCGGTGCCCCCATAGGCTGCCAGGAGGTCATAATAAGGCTGCGGCAGACGCTCTCCAGCTGCCCCCTTCCAAGCGGCGCGAGCCTGAGCTCGCTGCTCGGCCATGCGCTCCTCAAAGCCGGCGTGGTCCACTCCCAGACCACGCTCGCGGCCAATGTCTTCGGTAAGGTCGAGCGGGAAGCCGTAGGTATCGTAGAGCTGGAAGGCCGCATCTCCTGGAATCGCGTCGGCCTCCGGAGGCAGCCCTCGTATCACCTGATCGAGATGGGCAAGACCGTCCTCCAAGGTGGTCAAAAAACGGTCCTCTTCGATTCGCAGAACCCGCTCGATGGTGCCTCGCTGCTCGTCCAGCTCGGTGAAATGGTGGCCCATGGTGGCCACCAGCGGCTCCACCAGCTTGTGGAAGAACGGCTCGCGCAGACCCAGGTGATGGCCATGGCGCGCGGCGCGGCGAATGATGCGGCGCAGCACGTAGCCGCGGCCCTCGTTCGAAAACTGGGCCCCGTCACAGAGCGCGAAGGTCAGCGACCGGATGTGGTCGCCAATGACCGCGAAGTTGGTGAAGTCGTTGCGGGCGAAAAAGTCCGA
>CAYVMM010000254.1:0-2337 GCA_964452535.1 uncultured Gammaproteobacteria bacterium
GGATGGTGCAATGGACCAGCCGCACCCGGGCTCCCACCGCGCTCGCCCTGCGGGCCTCCTCGGCGAGCTCGATCATGGCCGCCGCGCCGTCCACTGCCTGGATCACCGCTCCGGGAAAGGCCCAGGCCATACGGAGGGGGATATCGCCCGGGCCGCAACCGAGGTCAAGGATTGAAGGGGCTTCTGGGAGATCGGGGAACTGCTGGCGAAAGCCTTCGACAAAGGCGGTATTGACCGCTTCAAAATCTGCCTCTGCATAGACCCGTGCTTGACTCGGATCGTCCATAAGCTCGGCCTCGGGAATCCGTTCCATTGCTTACCTCCCATGCCTTCAAGAGGCCCCTTAGCCATTGCTGGGCTCGGCGTTTTTGATCCATTTGAGGCCATCCCCCACTCGCCCCACAAGGAAAACCTGGTGTCCCGCTAGAGGGGTTCGTTATACTCCGGAGCCCCTCAGGCGAGCCGGAAGGGCAGACGAGGCGACACGGCCGGTCGCAATGGGCAAGCATTCCCTTTTCGACCCCGTTCCTTGCCCTAATCACCATCGCGACTGGCAGGATGGCAAGCCTGCTTGCACTAGGATGCCGACATGCCCGAAAACCGAGTTGTGGAGAGGCGGCTTCGACCGGGAAGGCACCCCCCATTTCGACACCCGTCTCGGCTGCCCCCTCGTGGTCCTCGAAGGCGAGGCCTGCTCGTCGACTACGAGGAAGACGAATTCACGACGGATGTCCCCTTCGACGTCCCATTTGCCGGCCTAACCCTCGCCTTCTAGCAAGCACCGGTCACCCCTCGCCTCATGGGGGCGCTCATGGCGGATTCCTTTCCTTCTTCGGTCTCCTCCGGCATTACGCTGGTCCTAGGCGGGGGCGGGGCACGCGGCCTTTCCCACGCCGGGGTCCTGGCAGTACTGGAGGCCCAGGGCATCCCCATCAAGGGGATTGTCGGCACCAGCATGGGCGCCGAGATCGGTGCCTTCTACGCAGCCGGTCTCGGTACCGAGCGGATCCAGCACCTGGTCCGGGACCTCGATTGGATGAGCACCGTCCGGCTCTTCTGGCCTTCCTTGGACGGCGGCGGGCTCACCTCCGGCCGCAATATTCTGGCCTATTTAAAGGAGCAGCTGGGGGATGCCACCTTTGCCGATTGCCTTCCCCCCCTCCTCGCGATCGCTACGGACATGCGCACCGGGGAGCAGGTCATCTTGAAAGAAGGCAAGCTCATCGACGCCGTCCGGGCCAGTATCGCCCTCCCCGGTCTCCTTTCCCCCTATCCGCTAGGGAACCGCCTACTCGGCGACGGCGGCCTGGTCAATCCCCTGCCTGTGGGCGTGGCTCGCGAGGCATTCGGGGGGCCAGTCCTAGCGGTAGCGGTCCATCCGGGTGCTCGGGAGGCACCGGGGGGCGCCACCCGAGAAAACGGGTATCTACAAGAGCCCCTGAAGGACACAGGGGGCCCTGCCTTGCTGGAGAACCTTCGGCGGGCCATTCAGATCACCCAGGCCCACCTCGTGTTTTGGCATCTGCGCGCTAGTCCGCCGGACCTGCTTATCAAGCCAGTGATCCCGGGGATGAGCTCATTGGAATTCTACCGCGGCCAAGAGACTCTGGAAGTGGGGCGCCAGGAAGTGGAGGCTGTCCTGCCCGAGCTGCGGGAGCTTCTTCGACAAGCGGGGCCCTCCTCCGGCAGCTCGTAGGCCCCTAACCGCGCGAATACCGAATCCCCCCTTGACCCACAAGGCGATCTAGGCTAAAGGAAAGACGAATCCAAGCTCTGTGCCCCTTATCCCTCAACCACTGCGAGAATGCGCCATGCAGCGGTCGGTCCACGCCCAGCGCCGGCAACGCCTTATGGAACAGATGGGGAATGGCATTGCCATTGTGCCCAATGCCTCGGTGAGTCTCCGCAACCGGGATGTGGCCTATCCTTTCCGACCCGATTCCGATTTCCTCTACCTCACCGGATTCACCGAGCCGGACGCAGTGGCGGTTTTGATCCCCGACCATCCCGAGCACCCTTTTGTGCTGTTCGTTCCCCCCCGGGACCCCGACCAGGAAGCCTGGACGGGGAAGCGAGCGGGCACAGAGGGGGCCATACAGGAATTTGGGGCAGACGCCGCTCATACGCTGGACGAGCTGGACGAGCTCATACCGCAGCTGCTCGCGGATCGGGAGCGCCTCTACATCCCCTTCGGCCGGAATCGGGCCTTCGACGAGCGGGTCGCCCGCTGGCTCAACACCACCCGGGCCAAGGAACGCCAGGGCGTCCGTCCGCCGGAGGTCTTCGTGGACGCCCAAGAGGTGATCCACGAGATGCGTCTAATCAAGGCGCCCGAAG
>CAYVMM010000255.1:0-1715 GCA_964452535.1 uncultured Gammaproteobacteria bacterium
AGCTCAAACCCCATCTCCCCTAAGGTAAATACCTCGACCGTCTTAGCCTCTGGGGAGACAATCCAAAGCTCTTGAACACCGTGACGGGCGTAAAGGGTCTTCTTGTAGCCGCGATCCCGCTTTTCGGTGGATGGGGAGAGGATCTCCACCACCAGATCCGGCGCTCCCTGGATCTCCTCCTCGGTAATGATCCCCATGCGCTCTTGCGAGATCCACAGGAGATCCGGCTGGACCACTTCCCTGCCTTCGCCTTGGCCGAGGACGACATCGAGGGGCGCATCGTAAATCCTTCCTTGTCCCTTCTGCCGAACGAATTGCCGCAGGAGAAACTCCAGATTCCCTGCGATTCGTTGATGGGGTTCGGTGGGCGAAGGGACCATCACTAGTTCGCCATCCAACAGTTCATATCGCCTCGTTTCCGACTCCGGCAGACTCTTATAATCCTTGTAGGTGAACCGAATCGCTGTCTTTGGCGCTGCCATCGTTGGCACGCTCCGTTTCTTTGCCTCAGTTACGCTTCAAGCGACCCAAGGCTGTGGGGATCTTCCTCTAGTTTCAACCATCTGAGCACCCATTTCCAGTCGGACTCGCAATGACGGCTCCCTACTCGTCATCGCGAGGCACGCAGCGACGACGCGATCTCGTGAGGGGAGCACCTCTGTGTGAGGGCGTTCTAGCATGGGTGCTGCTCCAACGAGATTGCTTCGCCTCCTTCGGAGGCTCGCAATGACGATAGAAGGCTCTGTCATCGCGAGCGACAGCGAAGCGATCTCGTGGGAAGGGCACTGCGGGTAGAAGGGGGCGTTCTGGCGGAGGTGCTGCGCCAACGAGATTGCTTTGGACCCTACGGGTCCTCGCAATGACAACCCCAAGGCCACCGTGCGGCCGATGGGCTCGCTGCAGATGCGGATTTTTCCGATGGCGCGAGGTTGCACGGATCCGGAACCGAGGGCATCTTGCCAACGAGGTAGAGTCCATACAAAACCTGTTTAAGGGGAACGCATGAGCGGGCAATCTCGAGCGCGCGCCTATTTTGCTCTCTTGCTTTTATTGGTCCCAGTGGGGGCTGTCTGCGAGGAGAAGATCCACATTGGTGGCCAGATCAGCTTTGCCGACGACGCCGATTTTGGGGTTGGGGGGCGTCTAATGGTGGGTGTCCCCAATTCTCCGGGCCTTGAGTTCCTTGGCTCCTTCGATCTCTTCTTCCCCGATGGGGATGTGGATTACTGGGAGATCAACGCCAACCTTATCTATAACTTCCCGTTTCCGGAAAGATTGTGGCCTCGCCCTTACACGGGGGGCGGGCTCAATATCGCGCATATCGACGCTGGTGGTCGGGGTTTCGGTCGTGGCGAGGATACGGACCTAGGCCTCAATCTGCTAGGTGGGGTCAAACTCCCTCTGAACCACTTCACCCCATTCGCCGAAGCCCGAGTCGAGCTAGAAGGGGGCGAGCAGTTCGTCCTCACGGGCGG
The DNA here is from genome assembly GCA_964452535.1 of uncultured Gammaproteobacteria bacterium. GTDB lineage: Bacteria > Pseudomonadota > Gammaproteobacteria > Thiohalorhabdales > Thiohalorhabdaceae > Thiohalorhabdus. Next base: position 1,476 of record CAYVMM010000255.1, read on the forward strand.
GTTCCTCTTTCCATAATCCGGGAAGCCATCCCAATCGTGGGAAGGGCCCTTTAGAGGCAGGGTAGGGGCGTTCTGGCCTGCGTGGTGCGTCAGCGAGGTTGCTTCAAGCCCTGCGGGCCCTCGCAATGACGGCCCTTTCTTTAAGGGCCTGCAGTGACAGCCCCCCGATTCGTCATCCCGAGGCGCACGCCTGAGGGGGTGGGGCCAGTCCCTGCAACGGCGTACCGAAAGACCCGATCG
>CAYVMM010000255.1:1725-2333 GCA_964452535.1 uncultured Gammaproteobacteria bacterium
TTCTCGAGGATTCTCCGGCTGTCGCGGGGGCTCCTCGCTGGACCCATCATGGGAAAGGGGGTGCTTTGACGCTTTCTCCAGTGCAGCGGAGTGTCTCCGGTTGGCTTGCCCGCGGGGTTCGCTTGGGCTGGCGCCCCCTTTGGGTTGGCGACGCTTCTGGGGGGAGCAGCCGAGTTGGCCTCATTGTGGGATCGTCATCGTTCACGGCCCGGCCGGTAGCCAAATGCCGCCTCGCTGCCTTGCTATTGGGCTTGCTTCCCCTAGCCAAAGCGCTGGCTGGGCCCTTCGCCTATCCAGGCGATATCCGGTTCCGACATCAGCTCCAATTCCTCAAGGACACTGGCCAGACCGATACGTTGGTTACTACCTGGCCGGTTTCCCGCCCCGATGTCGCCAAGGATATTACCAACCAGGTCCCCCAAGGCCTCCCCTTCCACGCCCTCCACAACGCCTTCGCCGAGCGCTTGGAACGAGCCGCCCATCGGGGACTCGGACGTGCCGAGCTTAGCGCCGCCGTCGGGGATGAGCCCGTTCTCCTGCGCACCTTCGAGGACAAGCCACGCGGCCGGGGTGAGGTGGAAGCTCGCGTGGACTGGATGGGCCAATAC
>CAYVMM010000256.1:0-2324 GCA_964452535.1 uncultured Gammaproteobacteria bacterium
CCGTCGAGGCGGTGTCCGAGCCGGGGGCCGCCGAGGAGCCCTGGACGGGCGTGGACACGGAAAAGGAGCCGGCTCTGGAGGAGGTACGCAGGTAGGAGGGGGCCCCGTGGGCGCGGCTGTTCCGGTTCTTCATCCAGCACCAACGATCTCATCACTATAGCTGATCTCGCAGCGGGGCCCCCATTGTAGACTTTGGGGTCAGGTCTGCCTTTTGCCTGGTGCTTGGTGCTATTCCTGGACAATCCAGGACAGGTCATCGCGAGGAGCGCAGCGACGACGCGATCTCGTGGGAAACGGTATATCGGGGGAAGGAGGGTTCTGACGGTGGTTCTGCTCCAGCGAGATTGCTTCGGGCCCCGTGGGCCCTCGCAATGACAGCCCCTCCTCACCCGATTGCTTTGTCGCGTATTGGCCCCTCGCAATGGCCGCTCCTTGGGTTGGTCAGAGGACCTCCTCACCGAGGGCGGGCAATGCCAGCCGAAGGCCTCATCCTTGCTCTACCCTAGAAGCTGAGGATTGAGTTGCCAGACTGAATAATTCAATGCCAAGGCAAAGCTTACCCAGAGCAGATAGGGAATGAGCAACGCACCGGCCAGCAGATGGAGGCGCCAAAAGCTGATGAGGGTCGCGATGATCAGGACCCAGAGCAGCACTATCTCGGCGAATGCTGGCCCGCCGAGGTGCCACGCGAAAAAGAGCCAACTCCACAGGGCGTTTGCCACAAGCTGCACAAGAAAGAGAGTGAGCGCAAATCGTGCGGCGGAAAATCCGCCGATACGCCAAATCAACCACGCCGCAATACCCATCAGGAGATACAGCCCCGTCCACACGGGGCCGAAAACCGAGGCAGGCGGTGCCCACTCCGGGCGAACAAGTTGCCTATAAAAAGAGGCAGCATCGATTGACGCGACGGCACCCACACCGGCAGCGAGGAAAGTCGCCACCAGCCAGGTGAGGAGACCAATAAGCTGCTTGTATATTGGCAAATAGATCCCCGAGATCCCAGAGGTTATCCAGATACCGCCTTAAATCGGACGCACCCGCAAAGACGACCTCCGAATCCTTCGACAGGTTACCGGAAGAATTGGCCAAATGGTAAACTTATGACCACGACCAGGGTAACGGAGTAAGCCCACCCTGCAGATTTGCCGCTATCGGGGAGGCGAGCGCATCCCGCTGGAGGTACTCAAGGGAAAACATGCGTTTGACCCACCAGGAACGGACCGCGATCACTGAGGCGGTGCGCTCAGTCTTCGGAGAGGATGCCGAGATCCGCCTTTTCGGATCCCGTACCCAGGACGCTCGGCGGGGAGGCGATATCGACCTGTATATCGAGGTCGACCCGAGCCGCTACAGCTACGATGTGGAGCTGGACCTGCACGCCGAGCTTATGAGGCGGATCGGCGACCAGAAGGTCGATATCCTGGTTCATAAGCGGGGTCAGCCCCGCTCAGTGATTGAGCAGGTCGCCGTTGATACCGGGGTGCCACTTTGAGCCCCGAGGCCAAACAGCTTCTGGAGAAGAACCTCTCCGCGGCGGAGTTGGTTGCAGCCCGCCTTTCTCATTCCTTAGACCGGCTATCCGAGGCGTTCCCGATCGAGGCAAGCCGCCTCGCAGCCCGGGAGGATAATGACCTGATCGAAGCAATCGACGCCTTCATCAAACGTTTCGAGCAGCTCCAGGACCTGCTCGCCAACCGTCTCTTTCGGGGAATCGCCCTCTTCGAGCAAGAAGACGTGAGCGCCATGTCGCGGCGCGACCTAGCCTTGCTAATGGAAAAGCTCGGTGTCATCTCCTCCGCCGAAGAGTGGTCTCGCCTGGCAATTCTCCGCAACCAGCTCACCCATGACTATCCCGGTGAACCCGAGAAACAGGCGGATCGGCTGAATGCGGCCTATGAAGCCGCTTCCCGGCTAGTGGCCCTGACGTACGCTGCTAAGGAATACGTTTACGGTAAGGGCCTAGTCTGATTCGCTTCAAGCCGGCGGACGAAATCCGCTCCGCTGTCCGGATCCCCCAACGTGCGCGAGGGTCAGGTTTCGCCTTTTGTCCGATTCTCTCTCCACTTCGATACCCTCTACCATGCCTGTGCCCTGGAGAGCGGCGCCGAACTGGTTACCGCCGACAGCACCTACTTCCGTAGAGCGGGACCCGAAGGGGCCGATTTGGGTGCCATCCGGCATTTGCGCGTTTGGGGATTTCCATGAAAGCAGTCGTTCAGGTAGAAGGGACCGGCTGCGACCTGCTATGAGGCCTTCTACCCCCACCGCAGCCGTGATGGCGAGGTGGTTGGATTCTACGCCATCTCCCGGGACGCCCGGGA
>CAYVMM010000257.1:0-2323 GCA_964452535.1 uncultured Gammaproteobacteria bacterium
ATCGATACTTGGGCGGGCCCTCGACTCGGCGACCGGGCGGGTCAGCAGGGCTTCGCCCTTGCCGAGTCCCGGGCGGATATCAAGGCACTACGGCTCGGGCCGGTTCATCGACGGCGACCGGTTGGTAACGATGACACCACGCGCTTTGGTCAGCTCAAGAACAACATAAACGCCTTCATCGTTGCTCGTGTGGGGTTTTAAAAAACCTTGAGCTGCTGTCTACTCCTTGTCACCCATCATGGATTTCATACCTTTTTTCTTTTTTTCCTTTTTTGAGCCGTGCATCATCGATTTCATGCTGTGCAGGGCCTTCATGAATTGGATAAAGCCTTTGAATTCGTCCTGACTGATCTGTTCATCTCCGTTGCGATCGATTTGTTCAAAGATCACCTCGATCTTCTTATCGGCTGCTTTGGCCTTACATTGGCACCCCGAATCAGAAGCAGCATGAACAGGAGCGGCGATTAGGACCCAGACCAACAGGATGGCACAAGGGATCACGAGCTTGCGAGAAGTCATAAAGGATTCTCCTTTCCTTTGGGCTTCGGCGGCTTTCGACCGCGATTGGCCCCCTTAGCCTTTTTCGGGACGGGTATCGCGGCGACGCAGCCACCCCACTAGGGGATCCCGGCCGAAAAGCCCGGTAGCGGCCAGCCAGATCCCCGCCACGCACAGCGCCAAGCCCGGCACTGTGGTCCAACCAGCGACTGCTGCGTAATGAAACACGGCCCCCAGCAATCCTAAGCGCACAACCCGATCGGTGATTCCCAGGCTCGAATCGCCGGACACCTGCTGAGTGGCCGCTGGGGGCCTCCTTCCGAGCATCTCGTACTTGGGAGTCTCCGCGTCGAATTCCCCGCGACGCAAGGCCGTTGCTATCAGAATCAGGATGATGACTCCCAGGAGCACAGCCACTCCGGTCCAAAAACCCGCGCTCATCTCAAGGAGCCTCGCCTATCGTGCCAGGCTTCGGCTGGGGAGAGCGAAATCGGGCGGTCTTGCTCGAGGGAGCGGGGGGTGACCAGCAGCAATCGAGAATCCTAGCCCTGCGGGAAGAACCAGTTGAATGGGCCAATAAGAAAGGCGTAGATCAGGGCTAGCGCAATAAGGGCCCAACCCCACCAAGGCAGGCTTTCGTGCCTCTCGTCGATCTCAAGGGGTTTTTGATCTGTTGGCTCACTCATTCGAATGCTCCCGGGTTCAATTGGTTTGGTCTCTCGCTTCCATAAGGAGCAAGGACGCTATTGGCCTTGCATGGTGAAGCTCGTGCGATCGATCCCAGTGTTGCCATTGTAAGGGTCGTAGGCGTAAACCAGAACCTCGTAGGTGCCCGGTCCTGGAATGGCCACTGGGGTGGCGAATCGACTCGTTTGGTCCGCATAGGTGAGAGCCACCGTTTTCAGCCGTTAGCCATCTCGCCGGAGAATCGCTTTGATCTCGTAGTTTTTGGCATCCCAGATACCGTCAGGTCCTTCGCCTTCGCCTGACAAACCGCTAATAACCTACCACTGGCTGGAGAACCCCTTGGGGCCTTCCTCCCAAGCCGGGGAAAGGCCCGTGTTGGTGTGCCTTGAATTCCGGATACCGAATGGCCCGATGAAAGGCACAAGGACCCGGCAGCGCTGGATTAGCCTCCGTTCATATAGCGTGGGGGGGTGACACCTGGAATGCTCGGCAGGTCCCGACCGCTTTCGGTGGGGAGATCGCTGCTTCCTTGACCGACGATGAGCTCCGCCTTAAGGCCTTTCTCCATATGCTGGGCCATATCGCAGTGGACCAAGTGGGTCTGATCGTTGCTAGAAACGATGAATGTCCCGCTCTTCTCATGGCCCCCCTCTGCCTCTAGAGTGAACATCCCCTTGGGATAGAGATAGCTGGGCATCTGATGGATCATCCATTGGTGCCGGATCTCATCATCATTGATCAGGGTAACCTTCACTTTCGTACACGGAGCAACTTCCCACTTGTTCTCGCTATAGCCAAACATGGTCCAAGACTCGTGGGTGTGCTCCCGGCCCACTTTCACCTTGATATGGCGGGTTTCCGCGATCTCTTGACAGCCTTGGGGCAGCTCCTGACGGTTCTCGCCCATGACCATGCCATTCTTATCCATCTGCATGTCCATGTCCTGGCCCCAGGCCGTCGGTACGCTGCCCGCAAGCAGGAGCATTAAGGGAAGAAATGGCCATCGCCCCGCTGCCCCGCAGGGGAAGGCAAAACGCTTTCCATGATGCATGGCTGCTACTCCTAATTGGTGGCCTCTTGGAGGAACTTCCCGTCTTCCAGATGCCCCCACACGGGGAGTCGACCCTGGTAGAAGGCC
>CAYVMM010000258.1:0-2315 GCA_964452535.1 uncultured Gammaproteobacteria bacterium
TCGGATTCCTGCCAGTAGCCTCGATGTTGCAATTGCTTTTTTAGCCCGGGAAGGGGGTAGTTCAGGGCGTAAGCCTTGCGGGCGTGTTTGCGGGCCTGGGAGAGCTTGTTCTGCTTTAGGAGGGCCAGCCCCAAGTCGTAGTGGGCTTCGGCGTTTTTCGGCTCGTGCTCGAGAGCCTGACGGAATCGCTGGCTTGCTTTGGCGTACTCTTGCATCCGGTAGCGGTGGATGCCATAGACGATGTAAGTGGAAGCCGTTTCGGGATTGAAACGGACAGCAAAATCCAGATAGCGCAGGGCACTTTTCGGTTTGTCCCGTTTGATGGCCAATTGGGAATAGCGTTCTAAGGCCTTGGGGTGATTGGGGATGTAACGCAGGATGAAATCGAGATTGTTATGGGCTTGTTGGTAGTTTCCGCTTTTGAGACTCTTTATGGCTCGCTCCCAGTGATATTTCTCCACTAGCTTGAGTTGGTGCTGCGCGTCCGGTTGGCTGGAATAATAGTCGTACCTTTGGGAAGGCGGGTTCGGATGGAATTCGAAACCGGGCTCCGCCCCAGTTGAGAATCCCGGCACAAGCATTCCCCCTATCCCGATCCCGAACAAAACGGCTCGAATGATCGCCCCCACCATGCTGCAGACCTCTGTTGCGCTTTTGTTGAGTGTTCAAATGGATCGGATCGCGCCCTGACTGGTGAAAAAGCGCGGTCAGCGTTACGCGTGATGGCGCAACCATTGTTCCAGCATCAAGAGGACCCAAGTTAGGGTCCCGAAATAGCTGGCATGCTCCTCCAGCCGCACTCCGGTTAGCTCGTCGATCATTGAGGCCCGGATGATGCCGCGGTTGCGTAGACCGTCTAAGCTATCCCGAGCCAGATCGCGCAGGACCGGTTCCTCTCGCAGCCAGACGCCGAAGGGCAGACCGAAACCGTGCTTTTCCTTGGCCAGGATCGCTTGGGGCAGGTCGTCTCGTAGCGCTTCCTTGAAAAAATGCCGCAGCCGGGTTCGCTTGAGCTTCTGATTGGCCGGAATGGTGGCGGCGAAGGCCACGACCGCGTCGTCGAGAAAGGGAAAACGGGTCTCCACGCCGGCGAGCTCGCCCGCCTGGGTGACCTTTCGCAAGTCGTCATCGGCTAAGGTAAACTTCAGATCGAGGCCGAGCAGGCGATTCACTAGGGCGAAGTGCTCGAGGTGCCGATACTCGCGGGTTAGCTCGGCCAAGGGACGGTCGGGATCGACCTCGGCTAGGAAATCCTCGGTGAATACCCGCTCCGGGCCAAGATGCTGCAGCAGATTGTACGTCTGAAGGCGCTCGGGCAGGGGCAGAGCGGCTTGACGGATGTAGCTTGCGAGCTTGCGCATCGGCGGAATGCGTTCGATACCAGGGAGGCCGATGGCCGGTTCCAGTAGCCCGCGGCGAAGGAAGCGCGGGAGCCGGTCGTAGAGGGCAAGCAGCCATTGGCGCGCGTACCGAGCGTTGCCGGCGAAGAGCTCATCGCCACCATCCCCGCCGAGGAGTACCTCCACGCCGTTCTCTCGGGCGAGGCGGGCGCAGTAGAAAGACGGAACGACGGAGGCGTTGCCGTAGGGCTGGCCATAGGCCGCCGCAATTTGGGGCACCGCGTTGGCCACGTCCTTCGGGGTGACCACGTACTTGTGATGCTCCGCGCCGAAGTGCTCGGCGGCTATCCGGGCGTAGCCGGTCTCGTCGTAGCCTGGGGTATTGAAGCCGATGGCGAAGGTCCTAGGGGGGTAGCCAGTGACCTCGCCGAGCATGCCGGTAATAGTCGAACTGTCTGTGCCACCGCTCAGGAAGGCCCCGACGTGCCCGGGAGCGGCGGCTCGTTCTACCGATTTGCGCACAATATCGCGAAATCGCTCCTGTAGCTCGACGAACGGGGTTTCCCGATCTTCGGCAAAGTGGGGGCGCCAGTACGATGCGGCGGTTACCTCCCTATTTCTGAAGGTAACGACTTCCCCAGGGCGCAAGCGGTAGACGTTCCGGAAAGCGGTTCCAGGCCGAGGAATAACATGGTAGTAGAGGTAATCGTAGAGCCCCTGAGAATCGAGTTCCGCCCTACAACGAGGATCGGCGGCGATCCGGTCAGCCCGGGGGCCGAAAAGGAGGCCGCATGGTGTCCAGGCATAGGCCAGGTCCCAGATCCCCATGCGGTCTACTGCTAGCAGGCCCGCCCCGGAAGCGATTTCTCCGAGGGCCAGAACGAAGGGGCCCTGCAGGTGGTCGAGGAAGGCCGCGCCGCGATCCCGGTAGGCCTGGACGAGCTCCAGGGTCTTCGGGGGCAGATCGCTGTTTGC
>CAYVMM010000259.1:0-2311 GCA_964452535.1 uncultured Gammaproteobacteria bacterium
CTAAGGGGCCAAGGAGATTGAACAATGTGCGGATGCCCAGCGCCCGGCGGGGCCCCAGGGCGTGTCGCATGGCGCCGTGGTGGCGTGGGGCAAACAGAAAGCCGATGCCCACCTCACGGATCGCTCGCGTCAGCTCGCTCACGGGGCAATCCAGCACCAGTCCCAGTTCCGCCAGGACATCGGCACTGCCCGAGCGTGAAGAAACGGAGTAATTGCCATGCTTAGCTACATGAGCCCCCGCTCCCGCAGCTACAAAAGCTGCTGCCGTGGAGGTATTGAAGGTACCGCGACGGTCACCACCTGTACCGCAGGTGTCCACCAAATGGGGGACATCCACCGGCACCCGCTCAGCCAGCTCGCGCAGGATCGCTGCCGCGCCGGTGATCTCATCCACGGTCTCGCCCTTCATACGCAAGGCGGCCAGAAGACCAGCGATGGTTTCGGGCTCAACCTGGCCGCTCATGATCTCCCGCATAACGGCCTCCATCTCAGCGCGCGGGAGATCCCCCCCTTCCACTACCTGAGCAAGGGCCTCCCGAACCCGATCCTGAGAAGCAACGGTTGCCGAAGCCACCTTGAGACCTTCAAGCATCCACCGGAGCGGCAACATGCCGCGTCCGGGCAAGGAAGTTGGCGAGCAGCGCTTTACCGGAGCCTGTCAAGATGGATTCGGGATGGAACTGGACCCCCTCCACATCCAGCTCCCGATGGCGTAGTCCCATGATGGTCCCGTCCTCCGTCCAGGCGGTGATCCGCAGCACGGCGGGCAAGCTCGCTCGCTCTACGACAAGGCTATGATAACGCGTAGCCTCTAAAGGATTCGGTAGGCCGGCAAACACACCCGTGCCATCATGGACAACCTCTGAGGTCTTTCCGTGCATGACTTCAGCGGCACGCCCCACCCGCCCACCATAGGCACTGGCAATGGCCTGGTGTCCCAGGCAAACCCCGAGGATGGGCAAACAACCCGCATACGTCCTCACCGCATCCACTGAAATTCCAGCCTCCTTGGGCGTACAAGGCCCAGGTGAAAGGACGAGCCCGGAAGGCTGGAGATCGGCGATGGCCTCCACAGCTAAAACATCATTGCGGTAGACCTCAACCTTTGCGCCTAGCTCGCCCAGATACTGGACCAGGTTATAGGTAAAGCTATCGTAATTGTCGATCATGAGGATCATGCCGGACCCTCCAGTCCCTGGGCAGCCATTAAAGCGGCCCGAAATAGAGCACGACCCTTGCTCAGGGTCTCCTCATATTCCCGGACGGGATCCGAATCGGCCACAACACCGGCGCCACTTTGGACATAGAACCAGCCGTCTTTGATCACGGCAGTACGGATGGCGATGGCTGTATCCATTTGCATCACATCACTGCTGATATGGCCCACCGCTCCCGCGTACAGGCCACGTCGCAAGGGTTCCAGTTCCTCAATAATCTCCATAGCCCGGACTTTGGGCGCCCCACTCACTGTTCCCGCCGGGTGGGTCGCACGGAGGACGTCGAAGACATCCAGCTCTGGACGCAGATGACCAACAACATTGGAGACCATATGCATAACATGGGAGTAGCGCTCGACGGTAAAGGGATGATCCACTTCGACCGTCCCCGTAACTGCCACTCGTCCGGCATCATTGCGGGCCAAGTCCAACAGCATCAGGTGCTCAGCACGCTCCTTGGGGTCACCCAGGAGCTCACTTGCCAAAGAGCGGTCCTCCTCTTCAGAACGACCTCTTCGGCGCGTCCCGGCGATGGGGCGCACAGTAACCCGATCGCCTTCCAACCGTGCCAAAATCTCGGGCGAAGAGCCCACGATCTGGGCTTCCCCTGTATCCAAATAATACATGTAAGGACTGGGGTTGAGGGTCCGCAAGGCCCGATAGGCATCGAAGGTCCGTGCCGGAAAAGGGGCAGAGAACCGCTGCGAGAGCACCACCTGCATGATATCCCCGGCCCGGATGTATTCGCGGGCACGCTCGACAGCCGCCTCGAAGTCGCCTCGAGCAGTATGGTGCCGAAAATCTTCTTCCCTTAGCTCCACGGGCGCAGGGTGGGACCGCTCGGGCAGCGATTGCCGTAGGGACGCAACGCTAGCCTCAATCTGCTCGCAGGCTACCTCATAGGCAGCGTCAGGCTCGCCTGCGGGATCGATGGGCTGGATGAGCTGCAGCTTTCCCAGGAGGTTATCGAACACCAAAAGCTGCTCGGTCCGCATTAGGAAGACATCCGGCATCCCCAGCGGGTCCGGATTGGTCTCCGGCAGAGCCTCCATGTAGCGCACCGCGTCGTAGCTAAAATAGCCGACCGCGCCCCC
>CAYVMM010000260.1:0-2305 GCA_964452535.1 uncultured Gammaproteobacteria bacterium
TACTTGGCGCAGCTCGAGGCGTCCGTGTCCGGTGTCGACTTCTTCAAAAGGGGGGTACAATGCGGCAACTGGCTTTGGGCGCAAGCATGGACTGTGGGTTGATTATCGCGGACTTGAAAGAGGTAGTCACCGCCTTTTTCCAGAACGATCGTATGGGCGGTCTCGGACTGACAGTGCAGTGAATCGCCGGTGACGGTGGCTTCATTGAGGTTGACTTCTGGCCGAGCCAAGAGCTTTTGAGCGGCTTTGAGCTCGTGGCCTTGGCCTTCGGCCGGTTCGACGGCTACCGGAGTGCCGTCTTCGGTCTCGACCAGACTGACTACTAATCCCAGTCGCTCTCGGACGGTTTTGCCATCCAGGGCGAGAGTTCGGGGCAATTGGCCGGAGTGAGCTTGGAGCCACTCGGTGAGCTTGGCCGCAAAGGCCTCCAGATCCAATCGGGCCAAGACATCCCGATAGACGAAATAGCCTGGGACCGGACGGAAACGAGTGCCGGGTTTGCAAGCCACTCCGATTCGTTTGCGCTGGCGTTGATCGAGCTTTTGGGCGGTGCGATGGATGGTGGTCAGATGCACCGCCCCACGCAGCAGTGCCAAGGCAATGATCGTCAGCACGCTTCCAAGCCGAAAGCGACGCCCGTTGCGATGACGGGGATCGGGCACCTCCTCAAAGAGCTCGAATAAGGATTGGCAGTGGGCGTTCTTAACGGGACAGCGAGGGGTGGGGGCTTCATTGACAGCGGCTCGATGCTCAGGGGGCAGTTCGGCGGCGCAAAGCCGATCCCGAGCTCGGGGATGGAGCTCTTTGACCCAGAGCCGTTTGGGTCGCTTAAAAGAAGGGTAATAATCGCAATCGTGCTCTAGCTGCCGGCCTGAGCTTTGCCCCAAAGGCTTCCAGCCGGTGACCTTGTAAACGGTCCCGGCATGTTGTTCGGGGTCGGTAAAGGTCTCGGCCAAAAGCGGGCTATAACCGAAGTAGCCCCGCCATTGCTGCGGCAGGGCTCGCAATGCGGCGCCCAAGGCCTCGCTGGCGAGATTTTCTCGGCGCCTCTCCTCCATCACGAGATAGCGCGCATTGTGAACAACCAGTTTGAGGCGTTCGCCCCGGGTGACGCTGTCCCAGCCTATCCACTGGTCACGGGGTTTAAGATGCCAAAAACCCGAAATCCACAACAGCAACGCAACCCACCGACCGTCTTCAAGGACCACTTGGCGCAGACTGTGTCCCGAAGGCTGCCGAGCGCCAAGGTCGTGTTGGCCCGCAAGCAACGCGTCAAATCGATTGCAATCCTCCGAGTCCGATAGCACTTTGACTTCCAAACGACGGTCTGTCCTATTCAAATCGCCATTCTTCATCACGATTATCATAGAACGACCTCCCTCCCTTGTCTAGCCAAAAAATCCTCTCCTGCGCCTTGGCGGGGAGCTCAAAAACGTCCAGCCAAATCCCGTGCGCTCTACATCCGACCGTTGGGTATCAGTTCTTGACTTTTACACATGGGAATTCGCTCAGGTAATCGGCTTTTAATCTCGTGCGGGGCCGTTGTGCCGGTTTGGCACCCGGTTCAGCGCGGTGGATCAACCGATGTGTCGTCATCGCTTCAGTTTGTCCGACTCGACACCCCCCTTAGAGCGAGAGGTGTAAAAGTCAAGAACTGCCCCCACGCCCTAATGGGCGACCCTTTGGTGGGTGGCGCGGGGCGAGTCACCGCTTTAAATTTTTTCGTCCCCCGACCTTGCTGCATCGATAGAAGTGTTGCCCATAAGCCCGATTCAATAGAAACGCGCCCCCACATCCACAGCGCCGACAAGTCGGGCGCACTCCAAACGCTTCGCGACCTGTTCCCCTCTGCCCAGGGCCCGTAGCAGCCTTGACAGCCCGCGATACCAAGACGGGCTCATTGTGAGACGCGACAATAAAATTCCCAGCTGGGACTTTTATTGTCGCGCCGAATGGGAAGCCCGGGCTTAGGCCGAGCGGAGACACGTGAATTGGCCTTGCCGAAGCTTGACTCTGGGCCCTGGTTTTCTGAAATTGGGGGCGTCTAGCATAGCCGAAATTATTTCCCTGGTCAGGCGGGCTTTGGGGGGCAGACGTCCTATGAGCGGGGTGACGATAGCGGCTGTGTCGTGGATTGTGGCAGGGGACAGCATCGGGTAAGGAAGCAGTATGAAGCAAGTCAAGAGTTCAAACGGAGGCAGCGTTAGGAGAGCGGCACTGATTGGGATTTTGTTGCTGATTGGTTTCATGGGCGCACAGGCCGCAGGTGCCAGCAAGCCCGAATCCCAGCATCCCAACATCATCT
>CAYVMM010000261.1:0-2295 GCA_964452535.1 uncultured Gammaproteobacteria bacterium
GGAAAGCCTCACGCCATACCTATATCGGGCTACCGTCGTGAATTAGGTGGGATGAGGTCTTTGAGACCAATCTCATTAAAAGACAGGCCAAGGTTTGGCTCAGAGTGGGCGATCATTTCCGTTCATCAATGGAAAGATTGAATGATCAAGACCTTCCGAGAGCCTCCCCTAAAAGAAAACGGAGCAACTCGGATTCCGAGGGTGCCCGAAGCATCTTGAGGAAATGAGCGAACTCACCAAACCCAATGGGTGAGGAGCAAGAGGACCAATCCGGCCAAGAACTAGGTGAGAAAGAAGTTGACCCTCCCTCGCATGTATCGAGGGAGCCCGAAAATGGCCAAGAGAGCCGTCTTCAGGCTCAGATCCACAGTGGCCCCCTACCTCCCCCCGAACAGCTCGCCAAATACGACAATGTCGTTGAAAAGGGCGCCGAACGCATTTTCCAGATGGCCGAGGCTGAGGCCAGCCATGTTAAGGAGATGGAGAAAAGAAAGCTTCGGGCTGAAAGGATCGGGGTCCACTTAGGACAGCTCCTAGCCTTTATCCTTGGTTTGGAAGCCTTAATCGCTGCTACGGTAATGGCTATCTACGGGTATCCGTGGCCGGCTGGTATTATTGGCGCTGGCGTCCCTGGTGGTTTAGCAGCAACCTTCCTTACCTCTTCCTCCCGTCGCCAACGAACACCCGAGGAAGCAACGGCTTCTAAGGAGCGCCCCAAAAAAGAGGAATCCGGTTCTTAGGTGGCCCAGACATCCTCTTCCACCATCCACTTCACGTCCACGTCCCTCGGTCCTATCCTAGCTCCTCGGTCTGAGGATCTTCACAACCGCTTTCGCACCATCTCGCGGATGTCGTCTTCGGTCAGCCCCAATCGCTTCATGTACTTGGGCGAGTTCTTGACCACGGCCTGGATGACTTGGCCAATCTTCTCGTTATCGATGTCGGCCGCTTGACCAACTTGGAAATCGATAACGCGGCCTAGGAAGCCAACACCGCCAGCACAGCGGCTAGCACCTGGATGACGTAGTCCATCAGCGGGGCAAAGTCGTGGGTGCGTAGAGCCACGCCCCTCCTGTCAATCGCTGCGCTTTCAGCAGGTGGCCGAGTCCGGCGCTGTAGCTAGCCATGGCCAAGCTGTGACGGTCAGCCTCGGCTCGGGAAGCCGACCACTCCTGGCGCAGTTGCGCCATGTAGTAGGCCCCAGCCTCGGGAGTTGGCCGGGGTTGATAAGGGGAAGCGGAACCGCGGTCGCGGGCCTCGGCGATACGGCGCCCCGTCTGCGGCATGAACTGCGTGAGTCCCTTCGCTCCCACATGGCTTTCGGCGTCGGGGTTCAGCCGGGACTTGGCGCAGAGCTGGGCTCGGTAAAGCCGCCAGTTCACCGCGGGCAGGTAAGTCTCGGCGGCCGCGCGGATGGGCTGGGTATAGCGCTCGGGGCAGGAACTAGTGGGGGGCGAGGCCCAGCCGAGCCGGGCATCGAAGAGCCGCAGCGCGGCGAGAGCCCCGATCAAGGCCAGCACCACTGTCCCCAGATCAATGGCGACGCCGCAGGCGCTTACCCCATGCATACCGATCCACCAATCCCCCAATGTGGCCAGACCGACCAAGCCATAACCGGATCATGGGAACTCCTTTTGATGCTCGCGCATGCGTTCCCGGTGAAGGCGATGCACGAGGTGCGCGGTGCGCTGGCCGTTGTTGACCACCTGCTGGTTAAGCCGCAGGGTGAGGCCAATGCTCGACACGATTCCCGAGGCCATGAGGCCCCCGACCAAGGTAGCTCCTGCACCTAGGGCAAAGCGAATAGGCGATACTTTTTGAACCAGCCCGCCGATTAAGGGCAGAACGGCCCAGTCGAGGAAGCCCAGCATTGGTTATCTCGCTTTCATGGGCTCGTATCCGCCCGAAGGCCGATTAGTCCGGGCCATGCGGCGAATTGAATTCGATCAGCCTGGCGAGCCGCAGTCCGGCCGCAATCGGACACGTACCGGATCGAGCGCCCGATCCGATTGCGCTTGGAGAGGGCCATCCCCGGTTCCCCCTACCTGGTGATCTATCCCGACCTAACCCATGAGCCCACTTCTCAGAAGAAAAGGCTGATCGGCGCGGTCACGTTCCGATATCCCAAAGTGGCAGGAGACGGCCATGCTTGCCATTCGGATAATGCCCCGGATCGGCGTTTCCCAGAATGGGCTCAGAGCGACCGAGAATGCTGCTGGTGCCAGGACGAGGGCCACTGGCGGCCGGAGGGGAGGCATTGCGCGGGGTGCGCTTACGGCCCAGGCGCTAGCTGGA
>CAYVMM010000262.1:0-2293 GCA_964452535.1 uncultured Gammaproteobacteria bacterium
TTTCCGGAATAAAAAGAACCGTTCAACTCGTGGGGCCGGTGAGACCGCTCCTAAGGGGATCTGCACCTCCAATCGGGCTATTCCGCTGCCCTGCTGAATGGACCGGTTAGGGCCCCAGGATCGGGGCCCGAACAAGGGGGTATGAGTAGCTACGGAGTATCGGAAGGGCTCTCCGAAGGCTTCCGCGAGGAGGGCTTCTCCATAGCGCCGATCACCAGCTTAAACCCCGGTTGAAACTATTCCGGCCTCGGTTCGGCTGACTCGGCCCCAGCCCACAGCGAGGGTTCAGGAGGTTGGGTGGTCGATGTCCAAAGAGAATCGGGTCCACGTTGTCCATGGTGCGTTCTATTTCAATCGATCGGGACCACGCCTCGTGACCGGATTGGAGGTTGGAGAGGTTTCGCTAAATTTGAGTTGACCTTCGCCGGTGCGGCTGCTGCGGACCGACAATACCCGCGGCGGCGTCTCGCAGGCGACAATCTCGGCGTTGGTATTCAAGCTCGGCCAAAGGGCCCAAACGCACTGGAAGCGTCTGGGCGGGCTTCCGTTGGCTATCGAAGGGCTACCAAGGCGTGCGATTCTAAAATGGCGAAGAGGTGACTCAAGAGAAGCAAGCCAGCCAGAGCGCTGCCTAATCAAAGAGGTTATACATCCACTTGACTATAACTTAGCTAGCCGTCCTCTTCCTGAACGGAGGTATCCGATGAAAGCGCTAAGACATGCCATTGGAGGACTAATGCCCCTTTTTTTGGTCCTTAGCACAGTGCAAGCCGCTGAACCGAGCCATGCCTTGCTAGTCCGATTAGAGGCCAAACCGGACAAGAGTGAGGAACTAGAACAATTCCTCAAGAAGGCCCTAACGCTTGCGAAGCAAGAAGAATCCACGCGTCATTGGTTTGCCCTGAAACTCGGCCCAACGACTTTTGGGATCTTCGATACCTTCATGGACGAAGAAGGCCGTCAGGCCCACTTGCACGGGGAAATCGCCACCGCCCTAAAAAAGAAGAGCGACGAACTACTCGCTACCCCGCCTGATATCAGAAAAGTGGATCTTCTAGCAGTGAAGTCCCCAGAATAAATCGACACGAAGGATGCATGGAGGCCTCGGTGGCCATTTGAGCTCGGCGACCGAGGTCCTTCCCATGAACGCGTTGTGCAGCCTGTATTGATGTTCGCCATTGTTGGCTCGGATCGCGCTCTCAAACAATGCTTCCCTCCAACCGGCACCATAGAGGGGGGACCTCCGGGCAACCCCTAGCCCATAACAAAGTGATGAAAAAGTCCGATCATATACTACATGTAGCGCAACTAATTCCTTATGACACACTATTCATGGTGGGAGCAAGGGGTTTTTCATCACCCTGTTAAGCCCAAAGCCGACGCGCACGCGCGATTGAGAGGATTGGATAGAAGCTTCGGTTGCCCGATCCAACCCTCACGGAGCCAGAGCTGCTCGTGGCGTTCCCCAAGAAGCATGGGAAGCCATCGAGGATCCGTTTTCGGCAGCCGAGCTGGTTCTTTTCAATTCAGGCAGTATGGTATATAAAAAAGGCCCGGGAAGATCCCGGGCCCTCCACTGCGAGGAGAACTGCTAGGCAAACGCGATACGTTACAAGACAACTTAGCCAACAGCGTCACTTTCAAAGGGCCTAGGCGTTTCCTAGGCCCTTTTGTTTAGGTGGGGGATAAGAACGCTTATTTCAACCGGGGATCCCGATTCTGGTCCCGAGATCAGCACCCAATCGGTAGGAGAAATCCCCAAAGGGCCCGGGGACCGGACCGTTCCGGGGAAGCCCAAGGCTCGTGCATGCAAGCTCTGGGAAACGGGTCCGGTAAGCTCCCAGGCCCCACCTTTTAGACGAACGGAAAAGGAAAGCGTGCCATTCAAAAGGGCCCGAACCTTGCCTGGGATGACAACTGAGAAGGATAAGGATGGCCCTAGGCAACAGCGTCAGCGAAAGATGGTAGTCGCTTCTCCCCAAGAGAAAATGGATCTTCGTCAAGTGGGTTGCTTCGGGATCCATACCGCCAATGGCCAATCCAAGAGGGCTCGGGAAGGTCCCGAGCCCAGACCCTGAGGAGGGTAAGAGGGAGGGCGTCTCCCTACGGGGCTAAGAGGCGTGAGGAAGGCTTCCCTCCCTCTCTAGAGAAGACAACAATTCTCATTCCATGTTCCGGTTAAGGGCTTTAACGCCGCAAAGCGCCTTAACTAGCCGCCGCTAACCAAATCAGCCCCCTTCATAGCCGCTCGGCGCCGCCGCGTCGCGCACTGGGCCTCCCAGCCTTCCCATGC
>CAYVMM010000263.1:0-2284 GCA_964452535.1 uncultured Gammaproteobacteria bacterium
CCATCTCCGCGAGCAGATCACGGAGAAGCTCCACGGCATGGCGGGGAAGGACCATCTCAATGCCGCTGAACCGCATCCGAGCCCGTTCCATTTCGGGATGGGCGCTCAGATAGTGGCTTAGCTCAGTGGCGCTGGCCCGGGCAAGATGGGTGGTCTCTTCTTTAAGCAATGGCTCGGTGCGGGATTCGCTGCTATCTCTAGGGTCATCTAGGGGTCAAGTCTTGACCTAACAGTTCGGCCTTTTATGGGGCTGCTCGGACCTTCGGTCATGCCAATAGACTCTGTTCCGAAATATGGTTCGCTTTGATACCAACTGAAAATAGAGTAGTAATTTGCCCATGATATCGCTGGAAGTTGCCTTGGGGTTGGCGTTGTTGGCGGGTTTGTCCATACCCGCGGGGGCACTGGTTTCCTCCACACCTCATTTGGCGGCTTTCTGCCGGCGGCGGGAGTTGGATCGTTTTGTGTCGTATTTCGGCGGCGGCGCGTTACTGGCAGCAATTGCGCTCGTCTTGATTCCTCGCGGCATGGAGCATTCGTCAGTCGTCCTGGCATCGTTCGCATTTGGTCTGGGAGGGCTGGTGTTCTGGCAAGTCAGTTCATGGGCCACCCACACGCGGAACACGGCCTCGCAGTTCATGGGTATGGTTCTAGACTTTTTCCCCGAAGCGATACTGCTGGGTGTTGCTGCCGCAAATAGCTCCAATATCGCGTACCTGCTGGCGGCACTGATTGCGCTGCAAAACATGCCCGAGGGGTTTGCCGCCCATCACGAAATGAATGAAAGTGGAATATCCCGAGGACGCTTGTGGATGATATTTCTGCTGGCTCCCTTGTTAGGGCCACTGGCAGCCTGGATCGGGTTTGCCTGGCTGTCGGGCAGCAACCACGTTCTGGCATCTGTTTTACTGTTTTGTAGCGGGGGCATTCTTTACTTGATATTTGAGGACATTGCTCCTGGCGCGCACATGACCCGTAAGAGCTTCCCAGCGATCGGAGCCATATCGGGCTTTCTGCTTGGGATGGCTGGGACGATGATCATTCACTGATGGATGTATGGCGTGATACGGCATAACCGAAACGTTAGCGGAGTGAAGTATGCCCTCATCTGCGTTGCAGAAGTTTGAGCGGAACATGCTGGAAGATGTGGATCGCATCGTTGCTAGTCATGGAGATCTGAATCATGAGGGCATGGGCCGTCGAGGGCTTGGCCATATCACTCGAAGTGGCGTACTCACGCTATGTGCTGCATGGGAGCTGTATCTTGAAGAGGTGCTGGTAGAGGCCGTTCGCTATCTAATCGACCGTGCCGATACTGCCGATCAATTGCCCAAGCCGGTACAGAAGGAGTTGGCAAAGGTGGCTCGGGATTCAAAACACGAACTTAAACCGCTAGAACTCGCCGGGCAAGGCTGGGAGGCTGTATACGACCATCACGCAACGGAGGTTGCGAACAAGCTGAATAGTCCCAAGAGCACCGTGTTAGATGTCGGGTCTCCTAGCTTTCCCGGGTTCAGGCCGCCCAGCGCAAAATCTCGACCTCGGCGCCCTTGTCCACAGCCGCCTCGGCCATAGCTAGCACCTTGGCGGTCATGGTTTCGGAGAGATAGTACTCGCCGCACTGGTCGCAGACCTGCGCCGGAACATCCTTGATCACCACCGTAGTTTCACCGCGCTGCAAGGTGACGGTGGTCTTGCCATCGATCACATCACCGGTTTTACAAACGACACATTTCATCACAGCCTCCGCTTCCGGAAATCATCGGACCACTTGGCCGGGTCGGGGCGATAGGCGGTCACCACAAAGCATCGGCGGCTTTCCACCTCACGGGCCACCACTACATGGACCGGATGGCCGGACACAAAGCCCAGTAGCAGGCAACTGGGATGGGGGCTGTCGTCCGGATACTCGGCGATCACCTCGCCTTCGCGCACAATAGCCAGTATGGCATCCTGGCTCAGCTTACGCTCGAACATTCGCCGGATCGCATGCCCGCTGAAAATAATCTCGGCGCAATCCATCAGTCCGGCTCCTGCACCCCCATCAGCTCGTTGCCCTGCTCATCGATCACAAAAGGTGAGATGGACCTCGGGGTTTAGCGGTTTAGGGTCAGGTCTTGCTTTTTGCTTCTCAAGGGCTAAGTTCGTTTATGGCTCGCCCTCTCCGCATCGAGTATCCCGGTGCCCTGTATCACGTCACCGCCCGTGGTAATGGTCGCTTATCTGCTGGCGCTAGCGTGCTACATCGTCCGCAACCCGGTGCGGGCGGGTCGGGTTGGGGAGG
>CAYVMM010000264.1:0-2270 GCA_964452535.1 uncultured Gammaproteobacteria bacterium
CCCCCGTGAGCGATGAGCTCGTGGAAAGTGCACGGATCGAACCATCTCCTTAGTGGGCGATCCGGGCCATTTTCGATACCTCCGACACGCTGCGCTCCATCCGAGGGGGACCATCGACCACGGTACCGTGCGTCAGACCCCTGGCCAGAGTCGAGCCGGGAGATCTTCCTCATGAACGAGCGCTGCCACGTCCATCGCGAGGGCTACCGAGCAGTGGAGCAAGACCCCATTCCAGATCGAGCGTGTCTTCATGGCGAGCGTCCCGAGGATAATGCCGGCCACGATGGCGGCGAGCGTCTCGAGCACCGGTTTACCGAAGTGCAGCATGCAATAAGGCACGACCATCGCGAAGATGGCGTGGCTCCCCATCATCGTTTTGCACGCCCGTAGCCACCAGCCTCGGAAGAAGAACTCCAGGGCGAAGAACTGCGCGAAGTAGAGCAGCTCCCACGCCGCGAAGTCGAGCCAGCTCCGTCCGGCGAAGTCGTAGAAAGGATAGTGGTCAGTGAACCCCTCCTGGAAGCTTACCGCAATCACGAGGGGAAGCACGAGCACGAAGCACAAGAGATAGATCCAGGCATGAGCGCGGAAGCCGCGCAGGGCGAGGCCCTGGTCACGCAGCCGTTCTCCGCTCAATAGGACGACAATAGCCGGTAGGACGAAAAAGCCTAGCACGCGCCATGCTGACCACCAGAACAACTGGTAGAGCTGGCTGAAGGGCGAGTTATGCAGCGCCTGGGCCCAATCCTCCCCTTCGCTTCCGAGCCAGTCGAGCAGGTCGAAAAGTGTGTTCGTGCCACCGAGATATCTCATCGCCGTAAGGAGCACCGCGCCAGTCGAAAGCGCGACGACGGGCCGCCAGTCGTGGCCCTTGCCCACGGCCCTGCGCACTTCGCGCTCGGCAGCTGCCTCTTCATCTATCGTCCGCCAAGTCTCGAGAAAGAAGCGGCGTGGATGGAGCTCTGTGAGCTTCGCGTGCAGCCCCGAGCAAGCGACGGCGCTCGCTCCCGTCCCTCCTTCCTCCACATCATCCCTCGTATAAGGGCTCCTCGACACCGCAGATGGCATTCGCATCGTATGTAAGCTCACCGTGAAGTCGGATACGGTCTCCCTCTCCATTTGTGGAATAATCTGCTTGAGGTCCCGCATGCCGAGCAAGGCCCCTCCTCGCCTATGCTAGGGGGGACGGATCAAACGGGCGGTCTGCGAGAGGGAAGAAGGCAGCACCCGGGCCAACCGGGAATCCGGGGTTGCGGGTGCTGACTCCGAATAAGGGCGAAAGAAGCTCTCTCAGATGCCCCCATTCCTTGGTAGACAGCCAGCCCGAATCCTTCGGTCTTTTAGAAATAAACCGGTGAAAAGGGAGAATAATAATCATGCTATCGTTGCGAAGGCCCTGGCAGGAGATAAGCGCTCGAGACGCCCAACGGAACGGATAAGGTTCCAACGGTCTTGCGATCCCAATGACGAAGCCCACTTAAAGGAGACAGCTATGGCGATTCTGGCACCGGGTATGGTAGCCGGCAGCATCCGGCTCCCTGACCGTACGGGCCATGTGGTCACGACCTGGCAGTACAAGCAACACCGCCCATTGGTGCTGGTACTCTGGGACGGCGCCGGACCCGAGCTCCTGGCGGAATTTGCCCGTCACTATCCGGATTACCGCGAGGCGGGGGCTGAGATCCTGGCCATTGGCCCTACCGCCTTACCCAGTGAGGACTACCCCTTCCCGGTCCTCTTCGACGCCGGCGGGCGCACCGCAGCGGGGCTAGCGGCGACGCTTCCGGCTGTCTTGGTCCTAGACGACTGTGGGGAGCTGTTCCAGCGCTGGCAGGGAGAGGAGGCGATCCATCCGGACCATCGCGATATCCGAGAGTGGGTAGCCTTCACCGGGCTCCAGTGCGAGGAATGCGGTCCCCACGCGGAGAACTGGCCACGGCGGGATCCGGGCCTATCCAATCGCTGACAGCCACCCCAAATCTTTTGGGGCCCTTATACGGCTTTCAACTTCAAGCCTGGATTCTGGGGACCATGGCATCCTACCCCCTAGTACGACCGTTGCACTGACTAAAGGGGAGCGAAAGTTTTGCCATGGCACAGCGGCCCGGTAACAGGTAAGGAGCGACTGAGGGGGTACCCGAAGGGTAGGCTCCCCCGGAGCGGGAGGATTCAGCCGGTCTCGTTCAGGGTCGGGTAGTCGGTGTAGCCGCGCTCGTCGCCGCCGTAGAAGGTGGCCGAATCCCACTCATTGAGCGGCGCGCCGCGGCGGA
>CAYVMM010000265.1:0-2244 GCA_964452535.1 uncultured Gammaproteobacteria bacterium
ATCCGCTTCCTCCGCGGCTGCCCGGCGGTCCAGCCGTTCCACGAATTGTCTCCGTCCCGCCACCGTGTCCCGGCACTTTGCCAGCGCCAGGCCCGTCTCCACCTCCATCCACATCGTTCGCTTCTTCGGCGATACCGCGTAGGCCCGCGACACGCTGCTCCAGGCGTAGTCGAGAATGCTCTCCTCACGGGCCGGATCGATCAACCGTGCCCGCACCGGGTTGAGGTGGATGTAGTCGAGCAGCACCGCCAGGTAATCGGCCGGTCGGTTGGCGGTCGGCCCTCGATCCTCCGTAGATTCCACCGGGATCGCCTTGTAACGATCCCCGAATAGCCGTCCCCACTGCTGGTGCCGCGCATTGAAGCGCCGGGTGTATGCGTTCTGGAACCAAGTCATTCCCGCCACCAGGTTCGCCTTCGGCGTTCGAATCGCGAGGTGATAGTGGTTCGACATCAAGTTCCACGCCAACACCTCCCAACCGGTCTTCTCGCAGGCCTGGCCGAAGGTGGCCAGAAACATCTCCCGATCCTGGTCCGAAAGAAAAATCTCCTGGCGCCGGTTTCCCCGCGCCATCACGTGGTAGATGGCACCGGCGTATTCGATTCGCACCCATCTCGGCATGACATCGAGGGAAACCCGGCCGGATCCGTTTTGTCAAGATTCTTTGACTGACCCCTGCGCATTCCCGGTAGTAATTGATTCCGCCGGCGATGCCGAGCGGGTCCTCATTGATCCAGCGCTGGTAGGCCGGATCGTAGAAACGGTAGCGGTAGGCATAGAGCCCGGAGCTGGAGTGAAGCTCCTGGGAGGATAAGCGGAAGGGATTGTTGGCAGCCTGGGCCCCGCTCTGGCTGATGGTCCGCCCGAAGGCATCGTAGCGGTAGCTCGCCACAGTATTTTGGCTACCGTTTAGGAGGGTGGTGACGTTCCCGCCGAGGTCGCTGTGGTAGTAGAGGTCGGTGCTCCCGGCGGTCCGCGCCAGGAGCCCGCCGATCCCTCCGGCCCCTTCCAGGCTACCGGAATAGGCAGTCTAGCTTATGTCAGCAACCGATTTTCGTTCACCCGCAAAGGTGAACTGCGAACTGGGGTAAGAAAAGGGGAGTATATGATAATAAGAACTGACCCCTTCGCGTACCCGGACACCTTGATCGCTGGAGGGTATGAGAAATGATCATTTGAGACGGTCATCCCAGAACTTCTGAGATATTATATTTCAAACTTTGTACTGACTTGTCTACCAACTTTTGGCTATGTTCGTCAAGTGTGTCGTCACCGCGATCCAAATACACTGCATAAACCTCTTCAAGTACTCCGATTTCTTTGTTTACCTTCTTTTTCCACTCATCCGGAATACTTTCCACTGCTGCCAACAAAAATTCTAGATCTCCTATTAGTCCGCTCAATCCCAGTTCGTTTTTATCAAATCGTTCCAGTTGGCATGTCATTCGTTCTATTTGTCGTTTGTCATATTCTGTAATCATGGATTTCCGCGTCTTACTGTTATGACCCGCCCGGATTGGCTATCGGTTATTACGGAGATATTGTTGTCTTGTTTAAAATGAACCGATGTCCTTGGCATGTTTCCAGGCACTCGGCTGCCTGTTGTAATCGTGTCTTCGACTGCAGAAGGCATTATTCCTCTGTTCTGCATTTGATCAAAGGCGTGACCTGTAAATTGGCGCCCGTTAATTTGTCCCGGGGCATTACGGACTGGCTGCTGGGGAGAGTTTTTCAGCTCGAACCCCTTGCTTCCTCTAAAGCCCCCCACAACATCATCGGCCTTGGTGGCCATCCGAGATGCCTGCCCCAAGCCCGTGGCCATCGGGACCATGGCCCCGACCGTATCCATGCCAAGGGCAGTTAGATTCTCGCCGAGGTTGTCGCAGTTGCCAAAGACATTGTCTTTGACGATC
This sequence comes from uncultured Gammaproteobacteria bacterium, assembly GCA_964452535.1. Classification (GTDB taxonomy): domain Bacteria; phylum Pseudomonadota; class Gammaproteobacteria; order Thiohalorhabdales; family Thiohalorhabdaceae; genus Thiohalorhabdus. The sequence continues at coordinate 1,914 of CAYVMM010000265.1, forward strand.
CGATACCCATCATAAGCGATAAAGGCCAGATCGGCAATGACTTCCAAGAAGCGCCCATCCGGATCGACCCGATTGACCGGGTCGTTTCCGACGAATCGGTAGTAGTTGATTCCGCCGGCGATGCCGAGTGGATCCTCATTGATCCAGCGCTGGTGGGCCGGATCGTAGAAACGGTAGCGGTAGGCATACAGCCCGGAGCTGGAGTGAAGCTCCTGGGAGGAGAAGCGGAGGGGATTGTTCGCGGCTTGGGCCCCGCTCTGGCTGATGGTCCGCCCAAAGGCATCGTAGCGGTAGCTCGCCACAGTATTTTGGCTACCGTTTAGGAGGGTGG
>CAYVMM010000266.1:0-2242 GCA_964452535.1 uncultured Gammaproteobacteria bacterium
GCCGCCGCCTCCTGGTAGCTCTCCCGACGGCCGACGCCGGAGCCAGCAAACACGCAGATCCGATCCATAACAGCTCCTCCCTTAGACGAGTCTTATGCTAGCCTGCTCCAACGCCTTGCCAAGAAGGAGCCACTCCATGGCTATAACGGACTGGCCCGCCTCGGAGCGTCCGCGCGAGAAGCTGGCCGAGCGAGGCCCCGAGGCCCTGAGCGACGCCGAGCTGCTGGCCATCTTCTTGCGCACTGGAAAGCCCGGAGCCAGTGCAGTGGAGCTCGCGCGTGAGCTGCTGGCGAGCTTCGGCGGGCTGCGGGCCCTACTCGCCGCTGGGGAGCGGGCTTTCTGCGCCGCTCCGGGGCTGGGTCCAGCCAAGTACCGCCAGCTCCAGGCTGTGGCTGAGATGACCCGGCGCTATCTAGGCGAGGAGCTCGTCCGAGGCGAGGCCATCGAGTCGGCAGCGGTGGCCCGCGATTACCTCACCGTACGCCTCCGCGATCGGGAGCGCGAGGTGTTCGCGGCGTTGTTCCTGGATACCCGCCATCGGGTGCTGGCCTTCGAGGAGTTGTTTGTGGGCACCATCGACGGCGCTTCGGTCTATCCCCGCGAGGTGGTGCGCCGAGCCCTGTATCATAATGCGACGGCGCTCATCATTGCTCATAATCATCCCTCAGGGGTGGCCGAGCCCTCGGCGGCGGATGCCGATATGACCCGTCGCCTCAAGCAGGCCCTGGAGCTGGTAGAGGTCCGGCTTCTGGATCACTTTGTCATTGGAGAGGGGCCAGTCGTCTCCTTTGCGCAGCGCGGCGAGCTGTAGTCGCCTCTGAGAGCAGCACGGGGAGAGCAATATGGGGCAAGGGTTTCGCCTCGGCCGTATCGCTGGTATCGAAGTCCAGGTGGATTGGAGCCTATTGATCATCTTCGCCTTGATTGCTTCTAGCCTGGGGCTGATTACCTTCCCAAGCCTTCATCCGAACTGGTCGCCGGTGCTGAGCTGGATGACGGCTCTGGTAGCGGCAGTCCTGTTCTTCGGGTCGGTCCTCGTTCACGAGCTTTCCCATGCCCTGGTGGGACGGATCTACGGCATGCGAGTGCCCCGGATCACCCTGTTTATCTTCGGGGGTATGGCCCATATTGAGTCCGAGCCCGAGCAGTGGCGAGGCGAGCTTTGGATGGCCATCGTGGGTCCAATTACCAGCCTGGTTCTCGGCTTCGCCTTCGTTATCTTGCTCAACTTACTGGTTGGTCCAGAGGGCTTCGACTCGGTCGATCCTAGGGGGACCTTGGCCAATCTGTCGCCATTGGCCACACTCCTCCTCTGGCTGGGACCAGTCAATATTCTCCTTGGCCTGTTCAATCTTGTGCCGGGTTACCCCTTGGATGGTGGTCGCGTCCTCCGGGCCCTTATGTGGGGAATCACGGGAGACATGCGTCGTGCCACTCGGTGGGCTTCTTGGGCCGGGCAGGGCTTCGCTTGGCTACTTATTGGAACGGGGGTGGTTATGCTTTTGGGGGCTCGGGTGCCTTTTTTTGGCACCGGTGCCATTAATGGGCTTTGGCTTGCTTTCATTGGCTGGTTCTTGAATAACGCTGCCCTCTCCAGCTACCAGCAGATTCTGCTTCGAGAGGCCCTAGGTGGGATCCGGGTGGGTCGACTCATGCGTACCCGAATCACCGTAATTTCCCCAGAGATGGCTGTCCACGAGCTGGTAGAGGAATATCTGCTGCGTGGCAGCGAGCGGGCCTTGCCGGTAGTCGAAGGCAACCGGTTAGTGGGTCTGGTGGGCTTGTCCGATGTACAGCAACGAGACCGAAGCGAGTGGCCCGAGCTCTCGGTGCGCGAGGTTATGATTCCACGGCGCCGGTTGGTCACTGTGACCCCCGAAGAGGAGGCCCTCGAGGCCTTGATGACCCTGTCCCGAACTGGCGTTAATCAGCTCCCGGTGGTGGATGCGGATGGCCGCCTAGTGGGCATTGTCCAGCGAGCCGACATCCTCAATTGGATGGCCTTGTACGGTGATCCCTCTGTAGCCCAGCAGCTCCGGGACCAAGGGAAAAGGGAATAGGGCCTCCGACTACCAGGCGGTAGAGACCTCGGTTCGAGGGGGGAGCGAATAGGAGGCGGGCGAGGAGGCGCCTAACCTCTGGCCGCGGGACCTTGATTTTGGCTCCAGGATCCAGCAGCTGGGCGGGGTAGGGCTCGATACGCTCCAGGGTGCGTCGAGCGAGAATAGCCGGCAGGGCCGCT
>CAYVMM010000267.1:0-2224 GCA_964452535.1 uncultured Gammaproteobacteria bacterium
CTGGGCCCCCTGGTCGTGGCGCAAGCGCAGGCCGGTGGCCCCCCCGGCCTCGAGCGGCCGGAGCCGGTTGGCCGCCTCGGGGATGCGATTGCCCTTCAGTTGGGTGAGCCTAGCCGTAGGATGCCAACTCCGGAGGGGTTTCATTACCCCCATAGGGAGGGGGTTGAGTATCTGGATTTTAAGAAACTCTTGCACGCATCCTTGCCAGCTGAGTCAGTTCACACAAGTTCATGCTGTGGCCAAGGATGGCTCCACAAGCCGCCCGAATAGGGTTAGCGGTGTGGCTCTCTGAATCTCCACTATTACTTCGTAACCGATTAACTCGGGGGCCCCATCGAAGCAGACAATCACGTCACCTCGGGTCCGGCCCATGAGCTGGGTCACCTCCTCCAGAGGCTCCCAATGCAGCACTACGTTGCCCCCTCCAGAGGCAGCAAGCTGCTCACTGCGCCGCTTGCGCGCCTTGGCACTAACGGACTCCACGAATACCGGAACCCTTTGCCCTACGTACTGCTCATTCACTTCCCGGCTAATCTCGCTCTGGAGTGAGAGCAGCTCGTTGTTACGGCGTTTCTTCACCTCCTTGGGCACATCGTCCGGAAGCCGCTTATAGGCCGCCGTACCCGGACGGGGCGAGTATTGGAACACAAACGCCCCTTTAAAGCGGCACCAGCGTAGAAGCTCCGCCGTCGCCCGATGGTCCGCCTCGGTCTCCGAGGGGAAGCCGCAGATAATGTCGGTGGCGATCTCGGCATCCGGCAGGTATGTCCGGATGCGTTGGACCAAATCCTGATACTCCTCCACCGTATAGCCGCGGTTCATCGCCTTAAGAATGCGGTTGGATCCCGACTGCACAGGAATGTGCAGATATCGACAGATCCGTGGCCGCTTGGCCATTACCTTAAGTATGTCGTCACCGAAGTCACGCGGAAAGCTGGTAATGAACCTTAACCGCCTGAGTTCAGGCAGCGTGTCGTGGATCCGTGCCAGCAGATCCGAGAAGCGCATGACCGAGGCTCCAAACTGCGGACTCGGGCCACCAGTCCCGCGATTTGGTTCCACCACGCTACCGACCTGTGGTTGCTGGATGCCGCCAAAAGTCTTCTCGGCGTCGTGGTCGTAGTGATAATGGTTGACGGTCTGACCCAGAAGCGTGATCTCTTGCACGCCGCCTTCCACTAATCGTCGGCATTCGTCGAGGACGTGCTGCGGCGGGCGGTGCACCTCACGCCCGCGGGTGAAAGGCACGACGCAATAGGTGCAGAACTTGTTGCATCCACGCGTAATGCGGACGTAAGCGGAGCGGCCGCCGGCAAGTTGGTCCTGCGACGGAAAGCTGCGACCCAGGTCAATTCGCTCTAGCTGGTCCGGGGCCGCTCCCTGGGCCCGCGATCGCCAGTGCGCATTCCCTTGCAGGGCGATTCCCGCAGGCTGCTGCTCACTTCGGTCGGCTAGACCGGTCTTCATCGCGTTATCAATAAGCATCGGCACCTTGTCGAGCTCACTCGGGCCGCACAGCAAATCGACCTGGGGATACCGACGGACCATATCCTCGCCGTCGCGTTCGGCCATGCAGCCGATCACGCCGAGCACCAAGTCCGGCCTTTGCCGGCGCTTGTACACTCCGACTTCCCCGATCCGACTCCACACCTTTTGCTCCGCCCGCTCGCGCACAGCGCAGGTGTTGTATAACACGACGTCAGCCTGCCGCCAGTCGTCCACAAACCGGTAGCCCAGTCCTTGGAGCTGTCCCTGCACAAGCTGCGAATCCAATACATTCATCTGGCAGCCAAACGTCTCCAAATAGACGCGTTGGTCCGGCCCTTCAGCCATAGCATCCTCCCGCGCAGGAACCTCAGCCGAGCTTAGGATGAGCGTTCCAGTTGCCGATATGATACGTTTAGTCGAAGCTCAAGGCCAAGAACAGGGGCCATCTCCCTCACTCCCGCCTAACGCGGGCACACCCTAGGTTAGCGGCTGCTCACGGGGGATGAAAGGCCAATTGCTGAGGCCTCTGGTGAGGTTTTGCCGGATTTGTGGGCTCCCCGCAGAGGGGGTTCGGCGAATGTTCGAGCTTTTTGGCGTGTATATGTCAGGATTCGGGGGATTGTGAGGTTTCCGTCGGAAGCGCTTGGGTTTGACTCGTAGTAGGCCTTGAGAACCGCCACCGGGGGCCGTGCGTCCAGGGCCTTGTGGGGGATTTGGCCGTTGTACAGGCGCCGAT
>CAYVMM010000268.1:0-2221 GCA_964452535.1 uncultured Gammaproteobacteria bacterium
CCAGCGGCGGGCCCTCGAGCCGGACTGCCAGCGGCGCGCTCGCCTCCAGAGCGTTGATCAGGGTGGGTGGCGTCGCGGGCGTCTGAGGCCGAGGCTTGCGTCTTATTCTTTGCCCTTTCTGGGGTCTCGGCGGGCTTGGCTTGTGCCTGGGTTGGCGTTTCGACGGACTCCGAAGGGGGATCGGCTGAGGTCGATTTGCTTGCTTTGTGCGAGTGAGGGGGGTCAGCTGCCTGCTTGACTGCTTGTGCCGAGTGTTCCTCGGGGGTTACCGCCCGGGCTGTGGCGGTCGAGGCGGGATCCTCAGGTGCGACTGGCTGGGATGCAGGCACAGAAGTCGATTGGGAAGGGGTATCCATCGATTGAGCCTGGACGGAGGCCGGAGCCATGGCCTTGGCCTCGTTGGCCGGAGCCGTGGCCTGAGCGGGTGCCCGGCCCTGAAATAGGGCCATCTTGGTCGTCACGGACTGGCCTCCCGCACCGCCTCCGCCGGGATCGGGGAGGCGTAGTCCCATGCCGGCAAGAAGGATGACTCCGGTTAGCGCCAAGGCGACGCCCAAGCCGGTAGCCTCACAACGACGGCATCTCATGAAGTGCTCTTGGGGTGCTTGGTCAGGACGGAAAGGCGGTTGAGCCCGCGCGTCTTGAGGGCATCCATCACGGTGACGAAGCGCCCGAAGGCGACTCCCTTGTCCACAACCAAGATGACCGGTGTTTGCGATTCCAGGCCGTCGATATGGCCCTTGAGGCTGGCTAAAGCAACTGCCTCGCCGTTGTAGTGATATTGCCCCTGTCGGTCGATGGCAATACGAACGGGGGGATCTTGGGGAGCTGGATTGCCGGATTGGGCCTCGGGCAGGGTCACGTCCAGTTTGCCTTGGGCGATGAAGGTCGCCGTGGTCAGCACGATAGCCAACAGTACCAGCATGATGTCGATAAAAGGGATGACATTGATGTCGTCGAAGCGCTTCATGCGTCGTGCACCCGGTGCCATTCGGCCAGCAGGACATCCACCCGCCGCAGTAAGCCGTTGTAGAACAGGATGCTCGGGATGGCGACGGCCAACCCCATGGCCGTGGCCTTTAAGGCCAGGGCAAGCCCAGTCATGATGGCCTGGGTCTCAATCTGGCCGTGCTGGCCGATTTCGTAGAAGGTCAGCATGATGCCGAGCACCGTCCCCAGTAGCCCCACATAGGGGGCATTGGCCCCCACGCTGGAGATGATGGTCAGGTTGCGAGTGAGTACCGTGTGGAAGGTTTCCCGATGGGGGAATTGTTCCACCCCCACCTGCCGATAGAACAGCCAACGCTCCACAGCGAAGGCCACCGCCAGGAAAAGCATGAAGCCCAGGACCCCGAGCACCGTGTAATCCAGATAGAGCTTGAGCCATTCCATGCTGGGCATGTCCTTACCGTAAACCGGATTTTAGAATGATAACCATTCCTGTTAACTTATTTAAACCCACTTGGGCCGGTTGGGACAAGCCCCAAGGCCTTTTAGACCGAGGCCCTATCCAGAACGGGCTGGGCTCGCTGACGTGCTTGCCCCAGGATCCAGGACAGGGGTAGGACGAGCCCAGCGGCCACGAGGAAAGGCAGCGCTGGCGACTGAGCGAATCCGATCCCCCCAATCAGGGCGCCCGCCGCGTAGCCCAAGGTATGCACCATCCCGAAGCGCCCGGTGACTCGCCCCTTGACGCCATTGGCCATAAGGGTTCCGAGGCTCGCGTAGGCAGGCACTAATAAGGCAATGCCTATTCCCGCGACCAGGTAGCCAATCGCGAAGCCGGACAGGGTTTGAGCGTGGGCAAGCTGGAGGCTGCCCAGCAGGCATAACAGAGGCAGCCCCATCAAAAGGGGTCTCCCAGGGGGACCGGACCTTCCTAGGAATCGGATTTGGAGCCCGAATACCAGCGCCGCGGTTAGGGTCAGTATCCCGGCCAGCGCCTGACCGGCTTGGGCCTCGGTCAGCCCCAGTCGGGCCTCAAGGGCCATCCCCAGGGTTAGCTGGATCCCCCCAAAAGCCGTGTGAAGGAGAAAGCCCGCCAATTCAAGCCAGCCAAGCCCAGTGGCAGACGAGGGCCCCTCATCGGCTGGGGCAGCCCCAGTGCTTTGGCTTTCGGGAACCCCCTTCAGGCCCCAGAGTGCCCCGAGGGCGACGAGGGTGGGAATGGCGAAAGGGGCCAGGGGATGGAGGCCTACCGTCGCCAAGGCCAGGATAGGAC
>CAYVMM010000269.1:0-2200 GCA_964452535.1 uncultured Gammaproteobacteria bacterium
CCGACCGCTCCCCTTCCTTGGCCAGCAGGACCGGATCGAAATCGTCCGTTCCGTTCAGGTCCAGGGACAGGGTGTCCGCCCGGGCGATGTGCATGGTCCGGAGCTGATCAACGACCTCCGCGTCTTCCGGCAAAAGCGCCTGGAGCTCCGCCCAGCGTAGGAAGCGGCTATCCAGGTCGTCGGGGGGGAGAGCGTTGTAGGCCTCCATCCCCTCCACGAGGCGGTATAAGGGATCCAGCAGGAGGTACTGGTTGGATCCCTGCCGAACCAGGGTCCCCGTCCGCTTCAGGCCAATGGCGGGGCGCCCGTCGGTGCGCACGAACTGCCACTGGAAGCGGAAACCGGGCTGGCTGAGGACCCCCTGGCCCTGGATGCGGAGGCGGAAGGGTGCTGGGGAGGGGAGCCCGAGCTGCCGGGCGGCCAGATCGGAGAACTGGGCTAGCTGGTCATGGGCCAGTAAGAGACTCTGCTGGTCTTCGGTGGGCTCGGCGAGGCCGTCCTCTACCGAAGCCACCAGCGACCCGACCGAACCCCGACCGTTGTCGGTACGGATGGAATGGCGCCCCCATTCGGGATAAGCCAACCAAGCCCCCTGGGCGCCCTGGAGCCGGAACCAATACCCGGCCTCGTCCACCTCCCAGTGCAGCTGGGCTTCGCTCATCGGGGCATCAGCTCCCTAAGGGGGAGGGAAAAGTTCGTCTGTTGGCGGATGTGCCGGGACAGTTTCTGCTGCCAATTCCCCGTTTCGGAGGATTGGTGGCTTCCTTCAAAGTCGGGATGCCATACCAGCTGGTCCCGCCGGTACCGGGAACGGTAGAAGGGGGGCATATGTTCGTTCCCGGGGTGCCACACCCGATACTTGCCCATATGGCTCCATTCAGTTACCACCAACCCACCAATCCGGAGCAAAAGGACGGCGTGATTCGCTTTCACGCGGCTCCCCGCCTGCAGTTCAGCATAGTTCTGGTCCATATCCTTTAGCCGGCGCCGGGCCTCCCTTCGCGCGTCCGGTCCGAAAGCGACCCAGGCTTCCTCGATCATGCCGGCCTGAAGGTAGGCCTTCCAGAAGGCGCGCCGATAGGTCCAATGCCGATCCGCCTCTCGATCGAAGCTAGCCACGTGGTCCAGGAAACAGAAGAAATCCTCCAGGGTGGCCTGGACCAGCCACCGGTACATCACCCCAACCGCCTCCTCATTTACGCCCTGCCACATGGCACTGGAGAGACGGGGATCGCCGTAATGATTCAGGAGGAAATGCTGGATGGATGGCTGGGCTTCGGGCCCGGGACTTCCCTGGATGAAGGGCAGAAGCAGTCCTTCGGCCAATTCCGTACGTAGGCCCGGGAACCGGAGCGCACCCTGGGAACTGGACTCATCCAAGGCCCAAACCATTAGCTGATCCAGGTGCCTTTCCGACCAGTCGCCTCCAGCCAATTGATTCTGGATCTGCGCAATGGCCCTGACGAATCCTTCACGGCCGAACCCATGGGCCCCGAGGGAACCTGACAGACAGGAGTCCGCCAAAAGGGTTATTGGCGATCGCCCGCTCTCAAGTACCCGGGCAGCCAAGGTTTCCGGTCCTTCTTGGCGGAAAAGCCCCATTTCCTCATCGCATTTCCGCAACCGCCGGGCCCGGGGGCTCTGTACCCGACCGATAAGCTCCTGCAAGGCCCTACGAACCGGCTCGAAGGAGCGGTAGCGAGAGGGATAAAAATACAGAAAACAAAAAGCGAGGGTGGTGACAGTCCGAGCAGTGGCCGCGGCATGAACCCGGTCCAAGTAGGCATGCAACAGGTCCGCATTTGCGGCTAAGGGCTGGGTGTCCCCCTCCTGCGCATGGAACAAGACCCAGGGAGCTCGACGGATGTGCTTGGGGGCCAGATGCTGGACGGCCTCGGGTGACCAAAGGATGGATCGAAAGGCCTGATACGTTTCTTCCAGGCTGTAGTCATCGGGAGGCTTGGGGCTCACCTCCCCAAGATCCCGTTTAACCCGCTCGGCCACATTCGCCAATTGCGGGCCTTCAGGAACCTCCCGATTGAAGGCTTGGCTTGCCTGCCAGTCCCGCAAGAATTCCCGCAGGCTCGAGCTCATTGAGCCCCCGCCTTCTGTAAATCTTCCACAACCTGGTTCCCCTCCAGGGAAGGGGGAGCCATGATGAATCGTAGATCGATGCGCCGGTTGGTTCGGTCCCGTGTGG
>CAYVMM010000270.1:0-2199 GCA_964452535.1 uncultured Gammaproteobacteria bacterium
CCGCCCCAGGTTTTGGAGATCCTGCGTCGGATCGAGGGGCGGGGCGCCCTGGTGGTGGCCCACCGGGTCAAGGGGATCATTAGTCAAGTCTTCCGCTACGCCATTGCGACAGGCCGAGCTGACCGCGACCCAACAGCCGACCTGCGCGGAGCCCTTCCACCGGTCAGGCAACAGAATCACCCCGCCATTACCGATCCCCGGAAAATAGGGGAGCTTCTTAGGGCCATCGAGGGGTATGCAGGCTCATTCCCTGTCTGCTGCGCCCTGAAGCTTGCCCCTGTACTGTTCGTACGACCGGGTGAGCTCCGCCGCGCGGAGTGGACGGAGTTCGACCTGGAGTGGGCCGAGTGGCGGATTCCCCCAGAGAAGATGAAACGGAAGAGCGAACACATCGTTCCCCTCCCCCGCCAGGCGCTAACCATTCTGGAGGACCTGTACCGTCTCACCGGACACGGGCGCTACGTTTTCCCAAGTATCCGCAGTCAGGACCGGCCTATGTCGGAAAACACCGTCAATGCGGTGCTCCGGCGGCTGGGGTTCACCAAGGAGGAGATGACCGGGCACGGCTTCCGGTCCATGGCGTCAACCACCCTGTATGAGCACGGATGGTCCGAAGAGGCAGTGGAGCGCCAGCTTGCCCACACCGAGGAGAATTCCGTTCGAGCCGCCTACGACCATGCCAAGTACCTGCCCGAGCGCCGCCAGATGATGCAGTGGTGGGCAAATCACCTGGACCAGCTCCGGGGAGAAGGTGGGAATGTCGTGCCCTTGTTTCGGGAACCTGCCGGATAGCGACCCGAAAAAAGTGCAAAAGTACAGGGCCAGGCCCGGCTATGGAGGTTGCCGGAATCCGGTGAACCCCTTTAGACTAATAAAGACTAATGATCTACCAAGTCCAGTGGCAACGCCGGGCCGTTAAACAGGCCAGCAAGCTCCCCAAGGAGGAGCGGGCACGCATCGTAGAGGCCGTGGGCCATTTGGCTGACTGGCCCAAATGCCGAGAGACGCTCGACATCAAGCCCCTCAAAGGGCACACGCACGAGTACCGGCTCAGAGTGGGCCGCTACCGGGTTCTGTTCGATGTGGAAACCAGCTTGCGGGTGGTCGCGGTGGAGCAAGTGAGGAAACGGGATGAGCGCACCTATTGAATACCGTATCTGTGAGGAGTCGGGCCGGCGGTTCGCCGTGGTTCCGCTCGATCAGTTCACCGCCTTGGTGGAGCGCGCCGGGGAGGCGGACGCCCTGACTCTGCCCCATGAGGTCGTTAGCCGCCACTTGGTGGATGGTGTCTCGCTGCTCCGCGCGTGGCGGGAGTACCTGGGTCAGACACAGACCGACCTAGCGCAAAGCCTGGGAGTAACTCAGGGGCAGATCGCCCAATGGGAAGCCCCTGACGCGCATCCCCGCCATGCCACCTTGAAGCGCATCGCCAAGGCCCTGGGCCTGCACGTCAGTCAGCTGACCCTCACGGACATCGAGGCGGAGGAGAGCTCAAGCACTTGAGCAAGTGCACAGCCAAGGCCAACGACATCGAACCAGGAAACCGAGTTCGAGAAGGCGAGGGACGTAGAAGGCTTGAGAAGGACACCCAAATCTTGTACATTCCAAGGATGTCCATATCAAAATATGGATAGATCGGGGGTGTTGCCGCACCCCCGATCCCTTCTAAACCGCTGGCAGCGGACTACTTACAATTACCATTGTAAAAAATATCATACGACCTATGGTCGTGTGAATAGGTCGTCCCTCCCGCTCCGCTGCCAGCATAAACTTATTCAGGGAGTTTATGCATGGCATCAAAACAAACCAAACCAACCCCAACACACCCACCAGAACGCCTCATACGCCGGCCTGAAGTAGAGCGTCGGACAGGCTTAAGCCGCTCATCTATCTACGCAAAGATCAAGACAGGTACGTTCCCTGCTCCGGTCAAGTTGAGTTCCCGTTCCGTCGGCTGGCCAGAGTCCGTGATCGATCACTGGATTCGGGCGCGAATGGAGGGGGACTGACCATGGATGAAGGCACCGTTTGCCCCGATAGAACTAGAGCTACCGTGGTCGAGTCCCGCTTAAAGTGGACCCATCCGTCTGCACAATCTATGGCCTGCTCCCATTTTGCAAGCCACCTTCGGTTGGAGGAAGGGCGGGTTGCGCCAATCTATCCGGCCTCTCGGTGGGGCGACTGGGGCCCCCGGCCTCG
>CAYVMM010000271.1:0-2193 GCA_964452535.1 uncultured Gammaproteobacteria bacterium
GATTCGGCAATGCCATTTGCCCCTGGAAATACTGTGAGAGCCAATGGGCACTGATCTCGGATGTAAGCGGTGCGTTGCCAGAACTGGCATAACCGATGAACCCCATACGGGGCTCACCCGGCGGTAGAATATGGGGGTACAGCCGAAAACGCCCCCCCGGGCACACCTCACGCTGCAGCTCAGGTTCGAGAAACTTCACATCGCGCCGCCACCCCGTCCCGCATATGACCATGTCCCCGGAAATTTCCTCCCCGGTGTCCAGGTGCAAGGTTTCGCCGTCCACGAATGCGTCGACTCCCGCCCGGCGGATGGAGGCGAGTCTCTGCTGCACACATTTGTACAGCTCCGTACCGATGCCCTGGTGATAGAAGTAACGATGGATCGGTGCGTCCGGCACCATATCCGCCGGCATCCCCGCCTCGCGGGCCACTACCCGGCACTGCAGCCGCCTGAATAACCAAAGGATTGGCACGAGCGGCCTGCCAATTAAGCGAAATACCCGCTCCGCGCGTGACAACGTATGAAAAGCGGGAAAAGTGAGAATTTCGGTGAGACGATTGAAAATCCGCCTGTCAATGCGCTTTCCGAACAGATATCTCGGCAGCATCCAGTAGGGTCGACGAAACACCAATGTGCAGGAACGCGCATTGTGTGCCGCGACAGCGGCGCAATCCATTGCGGACTTGCCAGCGCCTATCACCATGACTCTTTGATCCTTGAGCGCCTCCCGATCCGGAGTCTGGCTGGAATGGATGATTAACCCGGAAAACCGCTCCGATCCGGGAAAATTGGGAATATACGGCTCGGACAGGACACCGTTGCAGATCACCACGAAATCGAAATCATGCACCTCGGAACTTTTATTGCCTCCAGCTCGGCACGCCTCGACGCGGAATCGGCCTCGCGAATCCTCAGCCAGGTCACGGCGCGATACCGAGATTACCTCGGTCGCCAGACGGAGATCTGAACGGAGCTGCAACCGGTCGACGTAGGCTTCCAGGTAGTCACGGACTTCCTGCGCCGACGGAAACTCCGTCGTGTCCTTTGGGTAGGGGAAATCGGAAAACACAAAGGTTTCGCGCGGATTGTTAGTACCTAAACCCGGATAGGCTCGCGAGGGAGCCCAGACCCCGCCCAGGGCTGGCTCCTTTTCGAAAATGGTGACGCGGAATCCATCCTGCTTCAGCACTTTGGCACTGACCAGACCGGCTACGCCAGCGCCGATAATGCAGGCCGCTCCTCTATCGCTCATGAAATATCCCGCGAAGCTCCTGTCGGATCACTGGGTTCTCGGCAACAATTCCACCAAGTACTCGACCACCTGTTGGTAGCAAGGATGGGTGTCCTTCCTCTGGCCTCTTCCAGGCCAGGTGATATTGGCCACTATCGATAAGGCTAGCCCATATACGAAGCACATCTTGGATACTCTGTTTTCCGTTATTGTCCGATCGTTCGAATGTCGCCAACACCTTCGCCTTCGGCTTCCTAACGATATGCTCGGTTATCAGACATTGGCGCCTCAGCAGGACGACTGCATGTACTAGCCACTTATCGACATTGTTCATCTCACGGTCAATCGGGACGGGGCAACGGCCCGGCGGCTGATACGATGTACTGCCCAACCCTAGCCATCAGTCGCGCGAGGTACGAGCGTCGGCTGGATGGCTTTGTTGGGCGCCTTTGCCCTTCGACCTCAGCTTCTCAATCCGCTTGTCAATTTTTTTGGCTCATCCGGTAAATGCGTACCTAGCTTCGTGAAGGGCTTTGATCCGGAGCTTGAAGAATTCCCTATCCCGGAAGCCGTAAGCCTGGCGCTTGAGGGTTTTGATCTTGTTGTTCAGCCCTTCCAGCGGCCCTGTGGTAATGGGATGATCGAAATAGGCGATCAGCCCTTTCCAATGGTCGATGAGGGTCTGGGCGAAGCGCTCCAGCATGCGCACGCCCGACGCCTGGGCTCGCTCGATCCAGGCCAGGAGAAAGGCAATCCCTTGGGCCTGAGTGGGCTGGTTCCAGAAGCGCCGCAGGTCCTCCTTGAGGTAGTAGGCTGTCGCTAGGGGCTCATTCAACTCCAGTGCCTTGCGGAGGCGCTCGGGCTCATCCCGGCTGCTGTCCAGGTTGGCGGGATCCTTGAGCAGCAGCCAGCGGCTACCCTTGAGGGCCTGGCGCTGCTCGGCATCCGGGAGCTGATGGTAC
>CAYVMM010000272.1:0-2182 GCA_964452535.1 uncultured Gammaproteobacteria bacterium
ATCCGCCCGATGGGTTTTGACCTCTGGGGAGTTGGGCGGGAGGCTGACAGGACCCTGCTCAAGGGGCCTCACTCTGGACTGGGGGCGCAATGGGGCTTAGGCTAACCAGCGCACGGAAAAGGGGGCGCTTTGGGTAGGAGAGACTAGATGGCCAGGGAATGGGCTCGGGAGTGGGAGGGAGGCGGGCTTTGATGGCCCCTTCCCATGTTGCCATCGGACTGATGGCGGCTACAGCCACCGGCACGATCGTTGGCCAACCCTTGGACCTCTTCGCAGCCGCCATGGCGGCTGCAGGCTCCCTAGCCCCGGACATCGATCATCCTCGCTCGTGGGTAGGGCGACGCCTTCCCTTCCTGTCTAGGCCCCTAGGGATGCTGATCGGCCATCGCGGGCTCACCCACTCCCTAGTCGCTGCTATTACCGCCTCAGTAGGGCTTAGCTTGGCCACCCCACCGGCTTGGGGACAAGCCTTTCTCGTGGGCTATCTCTCCCATCTGGGCGGAGATCTCGCCACGAGCAGTGGCATCCCGCTGTTATGGCCTTGGCGGCGGCGGTTCCGATTGCTCGGCGTGCGTACAGGCGGACTTGGGGAGACGGTGCTTGTCGCGGGGATGACGGGACTCTGGCTCGTAGGAGGATGCGCTGGCTGGTGGGAGCTCTCTGTCCCGACCTTATTATGCGAGATAGCGAAGTGAGCCCAGAGGTGGCGGTCTCGTTTGATTGGTGGCCGGGGTGGGACTCGAACCCACACGGACTCTGTGGTCCAGCAGATTTTAAGTCTGCCGCGTCTACCCATTCCGCCACCCGGCCGTTTGGTTGCCTATCCGGTGACAGCCAAGCAATAGGATAGCTTGGGCAGAAGGGTCTGTCGATCGGGATGGCGGACTGGCCAGATAAAATTTAACATAATATTTTTTATACGCAATTTTAATTCGAGCAGTTGGCTTCTAAGGTCTGATATCCTACGCTGAGCTTTCGCACTGCTTGCCACCCATGAGCCTTTGGGACATGAGTCAGAGCTCCTCTTCTCAGCAGTCCGTAGCGGCCCTAATAGCCACCGAATTCCCGGTAGTGGAGCGTCATGTCTACCTCAACCATGCGGCTGTTAGCCCTTGGCCGGAGCGGGCCCGACAAGCAATCCGGGCCTTTGCCGACGGCATTACCCAAAATGGGGCTTTACGGGATCCGGAATGGCAGGAGACAACGCACCAGCTACGGGCACGCCTTAGCCAGCTGCTGAAGGCCGAATCGAGGGACCTTGTGGCTCTGGTGCCGAGCACCTCAGCCGGCCTTTCCCTGGTGGCAAGCGGTCTGGAGTGGCAGGAGGGGGACAATGTGGTCATCCCCGATTCGGAGTTTCCCAGCAATCGTATACCCTGGGAGGCCCTGGCCCCCCAAGGGGTGGAGGTCCGAGAAGCCCGCTGTGATCCGGCCACGGAAGCCGATTGCGAGGCCAATCTCCTGAATCGGGTAGATGAGCGGACCCGGTTAGTCAGCGTCAGCAGTGTGCAATTCGGAACGGGGTTGCGCCTGGATTTAGCGCGAATCGGGGGCGAGCTTCGCGGGACCCGGACAGCCTTTTGCGTCGATGGAATCCAGAGCTTGGGGGCCTTCCCCTTCGATGTTCAGGCGATTGGGGCCGATTTTGTTGCCGCCGATGGCCATAAGTGGATGCTGGGGCCTGAGGGCCTGGGGGTTTTCTATTGTGCCCCCGATTGGCTGGAGCGGCTCAGGCTACGCCAATGGGGCTGGCACATGGCCGATCCCTACGGTGACTTCGATACCCGGCAATGGCGACCCACCTCCTCAGCCCGGCGGTTCGAACCGGGAACGCTTAGCACCCCGTGTCACTATGCCCTCGAAGCCAGCCTAGCGGTCCTCCAAGAAGTGGGAATCGAGGCGGTCGCTGCGCGGATCGCGGCCCGCGCAAGCTACCTCATCGAGGGGCTCCAAGGGCTGCCGCAGGCCCGATTCCTTTCCCCGCTTAGGCCCGACCGGCGAGCGGGGATCGTCACGGTTAACTTCGGTGACCGGACGGAAAGAATCTATCGGGCCCTTCGGCAAAAAGGCGTGGTCGTTCGGCTTCGGGCTGGAGGCATCCGCTTCGCCCCCCACTTCTATAACCGATTCGAGGGCCTCGATCACGCCTTGGGGATCATTAAGGAAACCCTGCAGGGCTAAA
>CAYVMM010000273.1:0-2175 GCA_964452535.1 uncultured Gammaproteobacteria bacterium
CCTTCCTGATTGGCCGACAGGGCGATCAGGCCCTCGCCGTAATCGGCCAGCCAATCGCGACGCACGCGGGGCTGGCCTCGCCTCTGCCCGTCCAAATACCCAAACGACGAAAGCTGGACCAAGTTGCGATAACCGGTCCGATCCCGAGCGAGCAGAACTAGCTGACAACACGGGGCCTCGCCCTCCGAATCCAGCCAGATCTCGGAACCGATAATGGGCTTAACCCCCGCTCCCATCGCCTCCTGATAGAAACGGACAAGGGCAAACAGGTTGCCGTGGTCAGTGAGGGCCACGGCCGGCATCCCCATGGCGCGGACACGATCGATCAGCTCCCTAATCCGGAGGGTGCCGTCCACTAGGGAGTACTCCGAGTGGACATGCAAGTGGATGAAGGGCGACCCCAGACTCACACCTGAGTCTCCCGGACTCCGTGGGGCCCGATCCAAGACCTCAGGATTCAATCTCCCCCACCTTCGCTAAGGAGGACCGCTGCACAGGAGCAAAGCTCCGGCGATGAATGGCACAAGGACCTTGCCGGTCCAAAGCACGCCGGTGTTCTGCCGTGGCGTAGCCCTTATTCCGGGCGAACCCGTAACCTGGATAAAGGCGCTCGCAATCCACCATCCAGTGATCTCGCATCACCTTGGCTAAGATCGATCCGGCGGCAATGGCGGGATCGAGGACATCGCCGCGAACGATGCACTCGGCCCCGGCCAGCCCCGGAGGACGAAGATGACCGTCGATCCGGATTTGCGCCGGCTTTACCTCCAGGGCAGCCACTGCCCGCTCCATAGCCCGGAAGGTCGCATTGAGGACATTCACTGCGTCCACCTCTTCCGATTCGGCCCAGCCCAGCCCAGCGGCCCAAGCGCTCCCCAAGAGCTCCTGGAATAAGGCCACCCGGCGACTTTCGGAAAGCCGCTTAGAATCGGTCAGCCCAACCACTGGATTGGGCTCCTTCAGGATCACGGCTGCCGCCACTACCGGTCCCGCTAAGGGCCCCCGGCCGGCCTCATCCACACCCGCAATCTCCCCGCCCCGGGGCCAGTCTTCGGCTCTCGGAATCAAGGACCAAGATCGACCCTGCTGTTCGACCCTCATCGTGGGCCCCCAAGCATAGACAAGGTAATTTCAGCAGCGCGGATCGAGGGCGCTTTACCCAGAGCCGCCCGGATCTCAGCCAGATTGGAGTCGACCCGTTTGCGGGCTGTACGATCAGTCAGGTAACGCTCGAGGGCAGCAGCTACCGCCTCCGGCTTCGCCTTATCCTGGATCAGCTCGGGGACCACCTCCCGCCCAGCGATGAGGTTGACCATCCCAATGTGGGGAACCCGGACAAGCCACCGCACCAGCCAAAAAGTCAGCGGGGAGAGCTTATAGACGACGACTAGAGGGGTACCCGCCATGGCGGTCTCCACAGTCGCTGTTCCGGAGGCCACTGCAGCGCAATCTGCTGCTGCGGCAGCCATAACGCTGTCCTCCGCGCGGAGCATCCACTGCGGGGCCTTTCCAGTCTGCTGGAGCTTGGCCAGGATTGCCCCTGTGTCGGCGTTGGCCACAGGGAGCACAAAGATCGCCCCCGGGAACCTTAACTCCAGAAGCTGCGCAGCCTTCAGGAGGATCGGTGCCAGCCGTCGAACCTCAGAACACCGGCTGCCCGGGAGCAGGGCCACAACCGGTCCATACTGGGGCAACCCCAGCATCCGTCGCGCTTGCCCCGGATCCGGGATGTTGCTCAGGCGCTCAACAATGGGATTACCCACATAGGTCGCCGGCACTCCGGCCTGTCGGTAGAGCTCGGTCTCAAAAGGGAAAATCAGCAGCATGTGCTCCACCAAGCGTCTCAAAGTCCGGATCCGACCTCGGCGCCAGGCCCAAACCTGAGGGCTCACATAGTAGAGCACGGGGATACGGGCCTTCTTGGCCGCCTTTGCCAATCGCAGGTTGAAGTCGGGAAGGTCAACACAAATCAATAAGTCAGGCGGGGTCCTCGCCAAATACTGCTTCAATCCCTGGAAAATCCGGCGAATACCAGGGAAATGGCGCAGGACCTCGGTCAGCCCAACCACCGCAAGCTGCTCCATCCGATAGAGGGCCCGGCAGCCTGCAGCTTCCATGCGCTCCCCGGCGACGCCTTCGAACCGGATTTCCGGAGACCGTACCCGCACCGCCTGG
>CAYVMM010000274.1:0-2162 GCA_964452535.1 uncultured Gammaproteobacteria bacterium
ATATTGATTTCAAAAGAACGAGCGATAATATAGCGCTTCTCTTTTCTAGCCTATTCCAATCTCGTTTGACTAAACTCTGAAAAAAAGGGGGGATATGCATTTCCCAATTTCAGCAAGAGATGCTGCTGCATTATTCGGCGCCGTTTCGCTGGTTGCATTAGCCGCACCCATCGAGGCCCGAACCATCATCCCCAAGGATGTTAAGCGAACCTGTACCATCGCTAAAGACACTTTTGAGGACTGGTTTGGGCAGGTGCAACCTACTATGTGACGCCTGCGGACAGCGTCGATTTTCCAACCCAGAATACTGTGTGCGACTTCTACAAGTGGGCCACCCGGACGTTTCTTTGGCTCACTTCACCGCGCGGTGACGGCTTTGTGCTCGATGGTCCCGCGATCTTCACCGTCCTGCCCGCCAACGATCAAGGCAACCGTCATCTGGTCAAGCACACCGATGACACCGTGCTACGGATGGCCCTTCTCATCCGCAAATTCGACGACATCGAGGAGATCGGTCAAGCCGGCGGGCGTGGCGTCTTAATGTCGCAGGGCGGCTCGCTTGTGTATTACGGCGTGCATGTCAATGACGTCTACGGCTACTTCTTAACGGGTCAGAAGCGTGGGGCCTTCCCCAAGGTCAAGCAATATCCCCACAACCTGAATGCCCTGAAGGCGGTCGAAGCCTATGTTAGAAAGGCATTCCCGGAAACAACCCTGCGCTCGCCTGAGACTCTGATAATGGAACTCAAGACCTCCTGGGTCGAGGCGTCCACGCTGTCGCATCCTGAAACGTTTGTCCGGATCAAGCAAAGGTGCCCAAGTATACACGCAAAAGCCGCACGCACTGGCAGCGCAACGGCACTAAGACAGCCGAGCTCGCCCTAACCGGGATCCACATCGTCGGTACCGTGCAAAAGCACCCCGAGCTTGTGTGGGCAAGCTTCGAGCACGTTCGAAACGCGCCCAACAATCGCTACTGGTATCGCGATCGGGAGGACAACCTCACCAAGCGCCCTTATTCCTCGCAGGGGGATTACTTGTTTATGGAAAGGGGTGGCTCCAAGGGGTCAGCGAACACCGAGTGCATGCACGAGAACCCCCAAGGGGATATCGTCGTCACCAAAAGCGGAGGCCAGCCCAATTGTGCCGGCGGCATCGTCGTGTCCAACACGGTACGCACCCATCCCTGGGGCCAAGCGCCGGACGAAGTTTCCGCCAAGAACAACACTCGCTTGCTCTCGCACAACCTGTCAGTGCACTCGCAGCTGGCCGAGGGCGACGTCCGCAAAAATTACATCCAGATCGGCGGTCTCTGGACTGGCCCGCCCAAGCCGTCCGCCGAGGCACCGATCCCCGGCGCTTCAGGCTTCAAGCCTTCGGATTTTCGCGGCTCCCTCACCCTCGCCAACGCGACCATGGAGACTTACCATCAGCACATCGATTGTTTTACATGCCACAGCCACCGCAAGCAGCACAACCACTTCTTCGATCTTTCGCATATCTTTTCGGATATCGTCCCCTTGCTTCAGCCGTGACAACGGCATTCGTTGTTGGAGAAAAGGACGCTGGTTTCAGGCTGTGGGTGGTGCGTGGCGTGGTCCCAGCCGCCTACAGAGTCGGACCCGACATCGGGCCCTCATCCCGGTCGCTGTAATCCGGGTCCGGACCCAGGGCGGCGTCCCGGGCATCTAGGCGGGCAGCGGCTTCCTCCAGCGCCCGAATAATTTCCCGGCGATCGCTGCCGCCCGAACTGCGCAGCCGGGCCCGCCGCAAAGGGCAGGAGCCCATCTGGTCGGCAACGCGTGGGTCGGCTCCGGCCTCCAGCAGCCGCAGCACACTCTCCAGACTCCCCATGAGGGCGTCGTGAAGGGGGGTCTGCCCCCGCATATCGGTATGATTGGGATCGGCGCCACGCTCAAGGAGGAGGGCAATGTAGGATAAGCCCTCCTCTCCCAGGCGGGCTGCCCAGTGCAGGGGGACTTCCCCCCGAAAGTTGGCGTAATTTGGGGGAACCTCGTCCGGAGGTAAACCACCCGGGCAATGATAGAAATCCCCGCCCCGCCAACGCCCACCGAGGCGCAGAACCTTGCGACCGGGGTCACGTCGCACAAAGTGATGGCAAACGCCTTCCCCGCGCAGTCGGTTCAGTAAGTCGGCCCGGG